>NZ_JAJBNQ010000024.1:0-65248 GCF_020538025.1 Blautia sp. MSK17_66 | reverse complement strand
TAGAAGCTTTTATCAATGAAACACTTGAGTATAATCCGGATGTGAAATGTTCTCATCACGAGCACAACAACGGGGAAGGACATACATGTGGCGAGCATGGATGTGGAAGCCACAGTTGTCATTAAGAAGTGAGATTGCCATCGGATCATAAGATGAAAAAATAAAAGGTATTGATCTATAAAGAGGGAAGGGAACCCGCATCATCAAATTTGCTTGTGATGTCGGGTTCTCTTTTTATTTGCATAATGATATACTTTTATTGTGGTTAGAAAAATAAAGCATGTACAAAACTCATAGGAGAAAGATGTATACTTATGACAACATTTGGTGATAAAATTAGGAAGTTGCGAAAAGAGAAAAAAATGACTCAACAAAAGCTGGGTGATATGGTGGGCGTTTCTCATAGAACAATTCGATCTTGGGAAGTTGAAGGACGATATCCGAAGCAGAGTAGTTTATATCAAAAACTGGCAGATGCATTTCAGTGTCAGGTTTCTTATCTTATGAATGATAATGAAACCGTGTGCTTGGGTAATGATGAGCCAAGTGAATATGCTGGTGCTAAACAGGCAAGGCAGATTCTTGAACAGGTAGCTGCTTTATTTGCCAGTGGAACTATGACCAATGAGGACAAAACTATTTTCATGGATGAGATGACGAGACTTTATCTGGCATCAAAAAAGAACAGAAGAAAATGGTAAGAAGAAATGAACTGTTTTGTTTTCTTGCTTGATAGAAAAGAAGAATAGAACGTATAATAGTGTTAATGATCCAGAGAAGATTGCTCTGGAAATAGAATTATTCGTACCAGTGGTGCGAGTATAGAGTAGGAGTGAAAGAATGGTAGAAGATACTATGTTTTCCGGGGAATCGAAAAATATTGAGTACAAGGTATCCTTACCTGATAAAAGTGAAAAGTACATGAAGACAATCGTAGCTTTTGCCAATACACAAGGTGGCAAGCTGATTGTTGGAGTAGATGATAAAACACACCAGATTGTTGGTGTGGAAAATGATGTGTTGTTTCAGCTGATGGATGGAATTGCCAATGCAGTTTCTGATTCCTGTGTGCCACAGATCATTCCTGATATTGAGCCACAGACAGTAGACGGGAAAACGGTCATTGTTGTATCAGTAGAAGCTGGAAAGAACAGACCGTATTATCTAAAATCAAAGGGAAAAGATAATGGCACTTATATCCGTGTAGCAGGTACATCAAGACAGGCATTTCCGGAGAAGATAAAAGAACTGGAAATGGAAGGGGCCAGAATCTCATGGGATGAGCTTACTTGTGTGGGTTATCCTGTTTCAGAGGAAGCAACAGAGAAACTTTGTCAGGATATTGAAAAGTTCCGGAAGAAAGCAGGAATGTCAGAACATTCTGTAAAGAAAGAGCAGCTGATAAACTGGAAAATTTTGAAGCAGAGCGAGGGACAGCTTCTGGCAACGAATGCCTATGCGTTGCTGACATCGGATTATTTTTCATTCTCCAAAACACAATGTGCGGTATTCAAGGGAACAGATCGTGCAATGTTTCTGGATAAGAGAGAATTTACAGGACCAATCTATACACAAATCGAAGAAGCAGTAGATTTTGTATTGAGAAATATTCGGCTTGGAGCAACAATTGACGGATTGGTGCGAAAAGAGAAATATGAGTTACCACCGGAAGCAATCAGGGAAATGATTATTAATGCCCATTGTCACCGTAACCTATTAGATGAATCCTGTATTCAGGTCGCAGTTTATGATGACAGATTGGAGGTGACATCTCCGGGTGGATTATATAACGGATTAACTTATGAGGAAGTCATGAATGGTCATTCGAAGATCAGGAATAAAGGCATTGCCAATATATTCAGTCAGATGGGACTTGTAGAGGCATGGGGAAGCGGAATAAAAAGAATCCTTAATGCTGCAGAAGAGTATGGACTTCCAAAGCCGAGATTTCAGGAATTTGATAATATGTTTCGGGTAGAGTTGTTCCGAGTCAATCCAATAACTGACCAAGCTAACCAAGCTACTAACCAAGCTAACCAAGCTACTAACCAAGCTAACCAAGATTTAGAGAGATTAGACCAAGTGGAAGATGAAAATGTACTGAGTGAGAAAGAAATAGAAATTCTGAATCTTGTACGTATGCAACCTTCAATCACGCAGAAAGAAATGGCTAATGCGTTAGATTGGAATCTTGCTAGTGTGAAGTATTATATAACCAAATTGAAGGAAAAGAATTATCTGAAGAGGCAGGGAAGTAGCCAAAAAGGGAAATGGGTGATATTAACAAAACGAGATTGACACTTGTATCAATTCGTGTTAAACTATGAAATGTAAGGAGGAGAGAAAGATGCCTAGAAAACCATCATTAGACGGCAAAGATTCTAGTCTGAGAATTAGGATGTCACCAGAGCAAAAAGAAAAGCTAGTATCTTATGCAGAGAGACATTATCAGACTATGAGTAATGTAATATTCCAGGCGTTGGACATTCTTTACGCAAGAGAAGAACAACAAAATAATAAAGAGTAAAATGGAGTTATTTTGGAGTTTATTTCTTCATAAGCGGTGCGAAAAACACAAAAACAGAACGCACGTTCGAAATATAAACCTCTAATAACAGCCTTTGCGTGTCATGAAACGCAGTCCGCAAAGGAGTTTGAATAATATATTAGAGCCAAGAAATGCCTATTTTACGGGCTTTCTTGGCTCTTTCTATGTCCGTTGACAATCAAATGACAATACTTTTTTAATATTATTGTAAATAATTTCTTTTTATTTAGCTGGGAATTGACTTTTCCAGTCTAAATAATCTTTTTCTGTAATCTCTTCATTTCTGAATTTCTGGTACATATCAGCCCATGCTCCAATATTATCCAGCATATTTAAAGAATCATGTCCTTTGTCTTTAAACATGAGTTGTGGTACGCCGGATTCATCCCGGTAGGCGTGCAGACCATATTGATCCTCTAAAGCAAATAATGCGTGCATGACACTAACATAAGTATCAAAGTTTGGATCAGACATGGCGTATGGACTGATCTTTAATGAGTTTGCTATTTTTTCCAATTGTTCTGATGATGGAAAACGATTCCCAAGTTCATAATTTCTAATTGCCGATTCGCTCAAGCCGGACATGATTGCCAATTCTTTCTGTGTATATCCTTGATCGATCCGGAATTTTCTTATTTTCTCACCTACTGTCATAAGAAAACACTCCTTTGCTGATTGTTACTTAAAAGTATAGCATAAACAGTTCAAAAATGAAATATAAAAATAAACCGTTCATTTTTGAAATTATTCTATTGACAGTACGGAAATGAAATGTTATGATGCATATACACCGTTCGATAATGAACTGAAAAAAGAAAGGAGGGATATAGATGGCTAGTAAATTATTTATATCAGCAAAAGAAGTAGCGAAAGAATTAGAAGTATCTGATTCCTATGCGTATCGTTTGATCCGTCAGTTAAATGCTGAATTGGAGCAAAAAGGTTTCGTTGTTGTCAAAGGAAAAATCAGCCGTAAATATTTTGAAGAACGAGTTTACGGTATGAACGAAATGAAATAGCAGGAGGTGATGTTTTGACAGTAATCAAAAACCAAAAGTCAAATACTTACGAGGTAAGAACCTATTATAAGGACTGGACCGGCGTAAGAAAGCAGAAGACGAAAAGGGGATTTAAACGCAAATGTGATGCCCAGGAATGGGAAAGAGCGTTTAAATTAAAGGAGAATTTGAGTCTGGATATGTATTTTGAAGATTTTGTAGATCTTTATCTGAATGATATCAAATCCAGAATCAAATATAATACCTGGCTGACGAAAAAGCATATTGTAGAAAAAAAGATTCTCCCATATTTTTCGAAAAAGAAGTTGCAGGAAATAAAACCTTCCGATATTCGACAGTGGCAGAACACCATGATGAACTATCGAAATAAACAAGGAGAAGGCTATTCACAGGTCTATCTAAAGACCATCCATAATCAGCTGAGTGCAATTTTGAATCATGCAGTTAATTTCTATGATTTGAAAAGCAATGCTGCACGCAAGGCAGGATCTATGGGAAAAGAAAGAACAAAAGAGATGCTTTTCTGGACAAAAGAAGAGTATATGAAGTTCATTGAAGCGGTGGCGGATAAGCCAATCTCCTTTTATGCATTTGAAATTCTATATTGGTGTGGAGTGCGTATGGGAGAGTTGTTAGCACTGACACCGGCAGATTTCGATTTTCAGGCGTGTACTATCCGGATCAATAAATCTTATCAAAGATTAGAGGGGAAGGATATTATTACAGATCCAAAGACTGTGAAGAGTAATCGTATGATCACCATGCCGGAATTTTTAAGCGAAGAATTAGAATCGTATATAGGAATGCTGTATGGTTTAAATGAAAATGACAGGATATTCCAAATTTCAAAAAGCTATCTTCATCATGAAATGGATCGAGGTGTGAAGTTGTCAGGAGTGAAGAGAATACGAATCCATGATTTACGACATTCTCACGTGTCATTGTTGATCAATATGGGGTATTCTGCGGTGGCAATTGGAGAAAGGGTAGGGCATGAAAGTGTGGAAATCACATATCGATATGCGCATTTATTCCCGACAATCCAAACAGAGATGGCGGAAAATCTAAATCAGGAAAGAGAGGAATATCTAGATGAGTGAAAAAAATAGGGATAACAAGAATCGGTGGCGTAATGTAACTATAGCGTTTCGAATGTCTCCGGAAGAAAATGAAGAGCTGGATTTAAGAGTAAAACTTTGTGGATACCAGACGAGACAAGAATATATCATTGAAAGCGTTTTACATCAAAAAGTCACAGCAGTAGGAAATCCATTGATGTTAGTACAGTTTAGAAAACAGCTTCGAGGGATTGAAGAGGAACTGAAAAGGTTAACTATATTAGAGGATGCCGATGAAGAGTTGTTTACACCTATTCGAACAATGTTGGAGATATTAAATGCATTTGCAGAAGAAAGAAACTATGAAAGAAGGAAAAAAGAAAAAGCCCAGAAATAATCTGAGCAAGTTCCTTGATTATCAGAATAACTGATATACCATCCTAACAACTTGAGTATATCACAAAATTGTTGTTGCAACAATTGTTAAATTCTGTTTGCCAGGGACTTGCCCGGTTGGGCAGGAGGTGGAAATGGAAGATAATTATAGAGAAGTAAAAAAGGCAGAACCATGCCTGAAATTGATCCACATGGATCAGGTTGAAGTGGAAGAAATCGAATGGCTCTTTTATCCCTTCATACCATACGGGAAGGTCACCATTATTCAGGGAGATCCTGGAGAGGGGAAAACCACCGTGGTGTTGCAGATTATTGCAAAGTTAACAAAAGGAGAAGCAATATTAAGTGAAACAAGCGAAGGGAAATCCGAAGAGGCAGGTGTAGAGCCAATCAATGTGATTTATCAAACAGCTGAAGATGGATTGGGCGATACGATCAAACCGAGATTGTTAGCGGCAGGGGCAGATTGTTCCAGAGTCTTGGTAATTGATGACCAGGATCAGCCATTAACCATGGTAGATGCAAGGCTGGAGGAGGCGATTATACAGACGAAAGCAAGACTTGTAGTATTAGATCCAATTCAAGGCTTTCTAGGGGCTGGTGTTGATATGCATAGGGCAAATGAGATTCGTCCATTGATGAAAAGAATTTCTGTATTAGCAGAGAAATATCAATGTGCCATTATTCTGATCGGTCATATGAATAAGAATAGTAATGGAAAATCATCCTATCGTGGATTGGGTTCTATTGACTTTCAAGCGGCAGCAAGAAGCGTGTTGATTGTTGGAAGAGTGAAAGATGAACCGGAAATCCGAGTGATCTGTCATGTAAAGAGTTCTCTTGCTCCGGAAGGAGATGCTATCGCCTTTCGATTAGACAAAGAAAAAGGATTTCATTGGATTGGAAAATATGACATCAGTGCAGATGACTTATTGTCTGGTGATGGACGAGGGCAAAAAATCCGAAGTGCGAAAGATTTTTTAAAAGAGATCTTAGCAAATGGATCAATGGAACAGGCAAAAATAGCGGAAGAAGCAGAAGAACGAGGAATTAAAAAGAAAACACTTTGGAATGCGAAGAAGGAATTACAGATTGATTCTGTGAAGATAGGAAATAAATGGTTCTGGATGTTACAAGAAGAGTAAAGGAAGATGGCAAGATTACCATAGCTTAAAGAATAGGGAATCTTGCCACCTTGATTAAAAAGGAGTGAAGTGATGAAAAAAGTACAGATTGATTATGAACTGTTTCGAAAATTGATCTTTTATCATTTGGGTTCAGATGATCAGTATGAAGAAGATATTCGAAATGGCTTGGAAGAAAAATTGGATGCATTAGTCAGACATGAACTCTATACGAAGTATAAGACTGCTCCTTCTGAGGAAGAGCAGGAGAAAGCACGACAGGAATATTTAGATAAGCGTGGAGTGTCAGCTAGTTATCGATGGTGATGTTTGTTTGGGGAATATAGAACAGGAGCGTGGCACGCACCTGTGAATATCAAACAAGGAGAATTGCTGTAGGGTGTAGCCGATACAGTACTGGCTGATTTGAAAGCTCCCGGCAGGGCGCAAGGGTACTTTTGATGGACGTTAGGCTGTCGAAAGTGCTTTTGCGTTACTTTTGACAAAAGTAACAAAACATGATCGCCATATCTGGCGTTTTAAAATGAAGGAAAGGAGATTTATTGAAGAGGACAATTAGTTTTATGACAGGGAAAGGCTCCCTGAACCATAATAGTAGAAAATTTCATGCAAAGAATACGGATCCGAATAGAACCCATTGGAATGTTGAATATTGTAATGAAGATATCAAAGATGTATATCATGAATTGTTTGATGATGCCTTGAAGCGTTACAACGATAAGCAGACTCGGAAAGATCGTAAGATCGATGATTACTATGAAAAGATACGTTCTGGAAAACAAGAAAAATTATTTCATGAGGTTATCCTTCAGATCGGTGATAAAGATAATATGGGATCAGAAACGATGGAAGGACAACTTGCTGCAAAGATATTAGATGAATACATGAAAGGATTTCAAGAACGGAATCCTACGTTGCGAGTATTTGCTGCACATCTACATTTAGATGAAGCAACACCACATCTACATATTGATTTTATTCCTTATGTTACAGGAAGTAAGCGAGGACTTGATACAAGAGTATCTTTAAAACAAGCTTTATCGTCATTAGGATTTAAAGGCGGTTCCAGAAGTGAGACGGAGCTAAATCAATGGGTGCAATCGGAAAAGCAAAAATTAGCTATGGTCATGAGAGAAAATGAGATAGAATGGGATCAGAAAGGAACTCATGAACAACATCTTTCTGTATTGGATTACAAGAAAAAGGTTCGAGAACAGGAAGTAGAAGAATTAACGGAACATAAGAATTTATTGGAACATGATTTGCATGATATCAGTGAATGTGTGGATGAGATCCAAAAGGAAAAAGCGCAAGCAGAAAAAGAGAGAGATGCAGTAATTAAAAAGACAGAAGTGTTAGAGAAACGATTTTCTGCACTAAATTCAAAAGCTGGACTTGTTGACTCACATGCACGTGAGTATGGATATTATCCGGAAGAATGGCTGCCAGAAGCCGGAACTTTAGAGTCAGCAAAATCTTATCGGAAGAGAATATTTCCTTTGGTGAAAAAAGTTGCGAATATGATACAGGCATTATATAGCAAGTATTTGGATTTGAAAAACAAAAATCAAAAGCTGTCAGATCGAAACATAGATCTTGAAAATCGTGTAGATCGGTTGAGAGAGGAAATATCTGTTATAAAGAAAGAGAATGTAGCTTTGTTAAATGTGGCATATGATATGGATCGTGTTGTAGCTGTTTTGGGAGAAAATAAGGTCAAGGAAGCAATAGAAGTGGCAAAGCATTTGGAACAGGTAAATGCAAAGCAAAAAGGTAAGAAGAGACGTACAGATAGAGAGGGGAGATAAAGGGAGTCGAAGAAATCAAATCTATGTTTAGAAAGTACGGTTTAGATGTTGATTTTTGAAGTATAAATTAGAGAGAGTAGATTTTATACAGAAAGAAATAAAAGAGAGGAGAATAAATAGTGTAATATAAGTAAGCAGACAGTTTTTTATAGCTGCTTTTATATGGTCTGAAAACTTGTCTGAAAATTTATTTGAAAAGTGTAACTAGATGGCATAAATTATTGCTATGAAGTATGAAGGTATTAAATATAATCAGGAAGGAGGTTGTTAGAGTGGACGATGATGAAATCGTGGAATTATTTTTGAAGAAAGATGAATCTGCAATTATTCATACTGCTGAAAAGTATGGTTGCAGATTACGTTCGATTTCGCAACGAATTACTGCAGATATTTTAACTGCTGAGGAGTGTGAAAATGATACATACCTCGAAGCATGGAATAGAATTCCACCAAATGAACCCAGAACGTATCTTATAGCATTTTTGTCAAAAATCATTCGTAATATATCTATTAATAAATGCATAGAGAAAAATCGATTGAAGCGCAGAGCATATATTGTAGAGCTATCTAGTGAAATGGAACAGTGTATTCCAGCGGTGAATGATGTTGAAAGCTATGTTGATGGAGTTGAGATAGGCAGGGTAATCAGTACATTTCTTCGCAAACAGCCTAAAGAAAAGAGAATAATTTTTATGCATAGATACTATTATTGTGATACTGTTTTGTCGGTTGCAAAGCGTTTTGGATATTCGGAAAGTAAAGTGAAAATTATGCTTTATCGTATGCGAAAAGACCTTCGAGTCTATTTAACAAAGGAGGGATATTTTTTATGAATGGAAAAGAATTATTGCAAAGTATGAGTGAGATAGAAAATGATTTAATCATTCAGTCAGAATTTGAATTTCATCAAAAGAAAAAAATAATTCATGTTAAAAGAAGGATAGCAATTGCAGCGTGTTTATGTTTGTGTTTATGCGGGACAGTGCCTATATTGGCATTTGCCGGCAATGATTTTGCACATGAACTTCTTTATTCGATTTCTCCATCAATAGCTCAAAAACTTAAGCCGATTAATGTTTCGTGTGAGGATAATGGCATTGAAATGACAGTAGTTGCAGCGGAAGTAAATGGCGAAAAAACAACCATTTTGTTGTCAATGCATGATAAGATTGCTAAAAGACTAGATGAAACAACTGATCTTTTTGATAGTTATAGTATTTGCACTCCGTATGATCAAAGTGGAGGATGTTCTCTTGTTAGTTATGATGCTGGTACGAATACGGCAACATTCATGTTAACAATTGAGCAAACAGACCATATATTGCTTCCAGGTGATAAAATTACGTTTTCTGTAAATCAGTTGCTCAGCAAAAAAGAACACAATAATTTTAAAATTGAAAAAATAGATACAAACAACGTGTATTCTATAACAGAGTTTCTAGAGGAACCAGATATCAGAGGAGGTAGTGATTCGGAGTCTGAATCCATTGATGGGGATAATATGTTATTTATTAAACCTGACGAAGCAAATGCTATTATTCTCAAAAAAGGGGTAGCTGTTACTGGATATGGAATCGTAGAAGGGAAGTTGCATATTCAAGTTAGATTTAGCGATATTCTTAATACAGATAATCATGGTTATGTATATTTGAAAAACGAAGATGGAAAAGTAGTTAATTGTCAATCAAGTGTTGCATTTTGGGATCAGAGTCATGTGAATAGTTATGAGGAGTTTGTTTTTGAAGTATCTGCAGAAGAACTTGTTAACTATGAAATATGGGGAGAATTTTGGACATGTAACAATGCACCGATAGAAGGGGAATGGCAAGTTACATTTCCGGTGGAGAAAAATGAATAATAACTTTTAAATAGAATTTCTTGTATAGATAGTAGATGATTATTAGTTGATCTTGATATATAGCATATTGTTGACAATAAAATGACAATACAATCAGATGAAAACATAGCGAATCCATACAAAACAGTTCAAAAACGAACGGTTTCAAGAACGGAATACCAGAGAAACACTACAAAGCAGATAGAACTTTGCGAGTTCGAATAATATCCATATCCCCAGAAAACTTTGAATTACAAGGTTTTCTGGGGATTTTTTCTTTTCGATGGCTACAAATTGTCTACTATTCGGGATGGTAGTAAGTCCCTCAAAGATTGAGGGATTCAGGGAATTTGAAGTGGACTTGTCCGCTTTGTTTGTGTATTTATAATTATATGACAACAAATTGGCATTGATGCGAAAATAGACGGAGAGTATAATAAAGTGAAAAATATTTGTACTGAAGGAGGGCAGAGTATGGAAACAACAGAAAAAAATCGTTTCAGTATTTTGTTGGAACAACTGATCAATATGGGAGAAGTTAAGAATTCTTCTCTGGCAACAGCACTTCGATATGATCCGAGTTATATCAGCAAATGGATTACAGGGCGAATACTTCCGGCTGAAAAAACAAAACAGAAGGTGCTTCGGGGAATCAGCCAGGAAATTGTCAGACAGAGCACGCAGAGCGGGCTGGAAACGTTGAGTGCAAATTATCAGATTACAGACTGTGAAGAACTGCAGGCTGTAATCTATGACAATTTAGAGGCAGAATATAATTATGTGATGGAATTACAGAAAACATATGGTACATTGGTTGCGCCGAAGATGAGCTTTTTTATGACTTTAAGTCCTGCCCAGTATATTGTGAAGATGCATCATCCGGTGCTCAGACGTGTGAAACAGTTGAACATTGCGGCAGAGATGGATCTGATGGCTTTAAAACATGAATACCGTATGCAGATCATACAGGGAAGTATGCGAAGAGAAGTATACAGAGCATATCCGGATGTCCATTTTTCCCTGCTCATTCATATTCAGCCTGAAAAAATGAATATTATAGAAGACACCATGTTTTTGATGAATGTCATATCAGATATGTCAAGAGTTGATTTTCGATTATATAAAAGCAGTCAGGCAGCAGGACGGATGATCTTTTCTGTTCAGGATGAATTTATGATCAGCGGTATGCTGGTGGATGATAAAAAATGCATGGCTGTCAATGTCAGTACAGAGGCTTCGCATTGCCGGAGTATGTTTGAGACTTTGCGTGAATCGTGCACAAGAGATGCTTTGCTTTACCGCCCGTCAACAATTGACGAATTGATCGTGGAACATATTTATCAGCGTTCGATGCTTGCTATGAACAGGAACTGGTATATAGGACATCTGACAGAACATTTTCTGCCGGATGAATTATTTGAAGAACTGCTGGAGACCTTGAAAAAAGGCATACATGAGGATGAACAAAGTAAAATAGAAGAAGCACAGCTGCGGTATCTGCATGCACTGACCCGGAAAGTATTGGCGGAAAGTCCATCCAGAGTCATTTTCTGCAAGGAAGCCATTGCACAGCTTGTAGTTGAAAAAGAAGTCAATTTTTTGGGTTATCCGATCAGGCTTTCATTAGCACAGGTAAAAACTTATCTGAGGTATTTACAGTCGTTGTGCAAAAATGGAGAAAGTCCGCTGGAGATAAAACTGCTCAGCGGACGACTGACGACGGATTATCAGTATGAGATGACACAATGCATTTTCCTTTCGGACAGCAATTCTTACTTAATATCCAAAACAGAGAACAGAAAAAATAATCTGGCATTGTTTACTCATCCGGAAATGACGAGTATTTTTGACAGGTTTTTCCAGGATATATGGAATATTCAAGATGAAAGATGTCTGTCAGAGTCGGCAGAGCAACAAAGATTTTTTGGCCATATGATTCATAATACAGAGATTCAGACAGATATCTCATTCAATTTTTAACGCTATTTATCATAAGAATTCAAGTCCGTTCATTTTTTTCTATGTTAAACTGTCCCCATCTTACTCAGGAAGAATATGAAAGGGGAAAATGTTATGAATAAAATGACTGGAAAACCGAGTATTGACAAACCATGGATGCAGTATTATCCGCCACAGCTGATACAGGGGCTTGCGATTCCGGAACAGACAGTTTATGAATATCTTATGGAGAGATGTCCTGGTGATGATGTGACAGCGATACATTATTATGGACGAGATATACAGTGGAAGGAAGTAAAAGAGCAGGTTGATCTGACTGCAAGAGCTCTGCGTGCGATCGGCTTTGGAGAGGGAGATCAGATTCCGGTTTTCCTGAGAGCTGTTCCTGAATTTATTTATCTGTTTTTGGCAGCAGAAAAGATAGGGGCATCTGTTCTCTGCAGAGATAACACACTTGAGGAAAACATAGAGGCAGTCAAGAAATCCGGAGCAAAAATGATCATTGCACATGATTTTCTTTCACATGAGGATTTAAACAGATACCGTAAGGAAGCCGGCATTCGAGGAGCAGTCTTGTTAAGTCCGATCCGCAGCGCCATGAGAACCGGGCTGCCGGATTACTGCTGGAACTATCTGGAATCTCTTTATACCGACTATCCTGCTTATGGACCTTATACGATGTCGTGGGATGCCTTTATTTCTGAGGGCAAACAGTTTTCAGGTACTGTGGAGGCAGAGAAAAACATTGACAGACCGCTGTTCAGGACCTATACAAGTGGTTCAACAGGACCATCCAAGCAGGTGATCCATTCTGCACACACAATGATTGGCAATATGCATCAGATGAATTTCTATGGCGCTTCTTCAGAATTCCGTCCGACCTGGCTGGTTACACAGCTGACTCCATCACTGGTAGCGGTGGTTGTTGCGATGCTTCTGATGCCGTTGGCATCTGATAAACTTCTAATCTTGAGTCCATTTATTGCACCGGAAGATGTTGATCTGGAAATGATGCATTATCGACCAAACTGCTGGCCATTGATTCCGATGTTTATTGAAATTGTCATGAGAAACGGACGTGTACCGGATGACTATGATATGTCTCATCTGTTTTCCGCAGGTGCCGGCTGTGAGGCTTACAACAACAACCAGTTAAAAAGAGCTCAGAAATTTCTGGAAGATCATCATTGTAAAGCCCGTTTTACAACTGGTTACGGATGCAGTGAAGCCGGATCTAACATGTCATTGCCATTAACAGCTCATCCGATAAAAGATGGAAACGTAGGTATACCGATGCCTCTTACAACGATTTCTATTTTTAAACCGGGAACAGATGAAGAACTGACGTATAACACAATGGGAGAAATCTGTCAGTGTGGTCCGGGAACAATGATGGGATACGATGATCCGACAGCAACGGAAAGAACAATCAAAATCCATGAAGATGGCAGTCGGTGGCTGCATACCGGTGACATCGGTTATATGACAGAAGATGGAACAATTTATGCTCTGACAAGGGGCGAAGCACCAAGATACGGCGGAGGTTCACTGGCAACACTGCCGATGGAAAACCGTCTTGCAGATGCAGAAGTAGAAGGAATCGATGACGAGTTTTTTGTTATCGTGCAGGATCCGGAACATCACAGATGCTTTATTCCATATTTGTTTGTAGTACTTAATAAAGGTTATACCGTTGATGATATTCGTGAAAAAGTAAAAGAAAGTCTGGAAGACTATATGCAGCCGGTTGACATTATTGCTCTTCCGGAGCGTCCGTTCTTCCATTTCAAAACTAATCGTATCGGATTGATTCATGATATTGAAGCGGGAAAATTTAATAAATAATTTTTCTTTTTCAGAGATGCTCTTTTCCAGGCAGACAAGTGAAATAAAAAAACCTGCTGCCTGGAAGGGA
Source organism: Blautia sp. MSK17_66 (assembly GCF_020538025.1). NCBI lineage: Bacteria > Bacillati > Bacillota > Clostridia > Lachnospirales > Lachnospiraceae > Blautia > Blautia sp. MSK17_66. Next base: position 51,563 of record NZ_JAJBNQ010000024.1, on the reverse strand, counting down.
GTATTTTTTTTACTTTATTATTATACGTGACAAACATGGTGGAAATCACGTATACTCAAATCAGGTGAAAAAGTTCGAAATGAAAGGAAGTAGTTTATGAAAAAATGGAAAAAAATTCTGTCAGTCATGCTTGTTGTCGCAGTACTGCTTTTACCTGTGATGGATATTCCGGTGGGGGCGGCAGACAGCACAAAACAGATAGATGTCCTGTTTACGCATGACACGCATTCCCATCTGGACAGCTTCTCGACAATTGTAAACGGAAAGCAGGAAAAAGTAGGTGGATTTGCAAAAATTAAAACGCTGATCAACGAAAAAAAGAAAGAAGATCCGGACACGCTCATACTGGATGGCGGTGATTTTTCAATGGGAACACTGGTCCAGACAGTATATGATACAGAGGCAGCAGAGCTTCGGATGCTTGGATCTCTTGGTTACGATGTGACCACGTTTGGTAATCATGAATTTGATTATCGTTCCAAAGGTCTGGCAAATATGCTGAAGGCAGCCAAAAGCTCCGGTGAGACGCTGCCTGAGATCGTAGTGTGCAATGTGGACTGGGAGAGCATGGAAAAGGCTGGTCTAAGCGACGGTCAGAGACAGATACAGTCAGCATTTGAAACTTATGGTGTGAAGGATTATGTAATGGTTCAGAAGGGTGACGTGAAGATTGCAGTTGTCGGTGTTTTCGGAAAAGATGCCCTGGAATGCGCACCGACCTGCGAATTGTCTTTCAAAGATCCTATAGAGGCTGTTAAGCAGACTGTAGAAGAGATCAGGAAAAACGAAGAAGCAGACATGATCGCCTGCGTTTCTCACAGTGGAACCTGGGATGATGAGAATAAGTCCGAAGACGAGCTCCTTGCAAAGGCGGTTCCGGATATCGACCTGATCATCAGCGGACATACACATTCAGAGCTGCCGGAGGCAATTCAGCACGGAAACACCTATATTGTGTCCTGCGGGGAATACGGAAGAAATCTTGGTTCCCTTTCGATGACCCAGAATTCTGACGGACGCTGGGATTTGAGCTCTTATGAGCTGATTCCTGTATCGGAAGATGTAGAGGCGGATCAGGAAACCCAGAAACAGATCGATGCATTAATGGATAAAGTGGATACGAATTATCTGGCAGATTTTGGTTATACAAGAAAAGAAGTTCTTGCACAGAATGATGTTGAATTCAACAGTCTGGAAGAAATGGAGACGAAGCATGAAGAATTGAATCTCGGTGATATCATGTCGGATGCCTATGTCTATGCAGTGGAGAATTCTGAGTATTATGACGGGGATCCTGTAGATGTGGCTGTTGTTCCGAGCGGAACCGTGCGTGACACCTATACAAAGGGTGATATTACCGTAGAAGATGTATACAATTCATTTTCTCTGGGGATTGGCAGGGATGGAGTGGCCGGATATCCTCTGATCAATGCATATCTGACAGGAAAAGAACTGAAACTGGTGGCAGAAGTGGACGCATCTGTCTCTGATTTTATGATGACCGCAAGATTATATTGCAGCGGACTGAATTTTACATACAACCCGCATCGAATGATTCTGAATAAGGTAACAGACTGTTATCTGACAAGAGCGGACGGAGAGAGAACAGAGATCCAGGATGACAAACTGTATCATGTCGTAACAGATTTGTATACCGGCCAGATGCTTGGATCAGTAATGAAAATGTCTTATGGACTGCTGTCTCTTGAACCAAAGGACAAGGATGGAAATCCAATTGAAAATCTGGAAGATCAGGCAGTCATGGAAGGTGACAAAGAATTAAAAGCATGGGATGCGATTGCAAGATATATGCAGTCCTTTAAAGATACAGACGGAGATGGCATCGCGAATGTCTCAGAATATTATGCGACAACATATGGACGTAAAGTCGTGGATGACAGTAAAAATATAATCAGTCTGATAAAAAATCCGAACAAATTTACTGCAATCATAGTATCTGTTATTCTGATTATAATTGTAATGATTGTTCTTGTGACAGTCCTGATCCGCAAAGTCGTTCAAAAGATAAGAAAGAAGAAAAACGGAAAAAAAGAAAAATAAAAAGAACTGAAGTAAAAGGAAAAGTAACTATGTTAACACACTTTAAGGAAAAATATATTGGCAGTGCGTCATTTTACAAGAGATATCTGTGTCTTGCACTGCCAATGATCCTGCAGAATGCCATCACAAACCTGGTGAGCTTTCTTGACAACATTATGGTCGGTCAGCTGGGGACTGAGCCAATGTCGGGAGTTGCGATCGTAAATCAACTGATCTTTGTGTATAATCTGGCGATCTTTGGGGCAGTATCGGCAGCGAGTATTTTTGGGGCACAGTATTTTGGAAAAGGGAACCATAAGGGACATATGCATTCCTTCCGGTTCAAGTTATATGCGTCACTGACTATGACGGCGGCTGCAATACTTCTGTTTATAACAAAAGGCTCCACACTGATATCATTATATCTGACAGATACAACAGGAAGCGGGGCAACAGAAGCTGCCCTGCAGTATGGCCTGGAATATCTTGCGATCATGATGATCGGGCTGATCCCATTTGCGATAAATCAGTCCTATGCGACGAACATAAAAGAAACCGGTCAGACCATGATTCCTATGATTGCAAGTTTTGCCGCGGTTGGAATTAATGCAGTCCTGGATTATCTTCTGATCTTTGGACTTGGTCCAATCCCGAAGATGGGCGTTGTCGGTGCGGCACTGGCAACTGTGATCGCACGTTATATAGAAGCGTTGATCGTAATCGTGTGGGCACATACTAATAGAGCGAAAAACCGATATCTGGAAGGTGCATATCGCGGATTTGGAATTCCAAAGGCAGAGTTTAAAGCAATCCTTATCAAAGGACTTCCGCTTATGCTCAATGAAGTCTTTTGGGCGGCAGGAATGACAACAGTGACCCAGTGCTATTCTGTCCGTGGACTGGATGTCATTGCGGGGCTGAATATAGCAACAACGATCACCAATCTGTTTAACATCATTTATATTCAGCTGGGAGGCTGTATCAGTATTATTGTCGGACAGTATCTCGGTGCAGGCAAATTAAAAGAGGCCAAAGATGCCGATAATAAGATGATTGTTTTCAGCGTATTCTGCTGTGCATTAGTTGCCGGAGTAATGTTGATATTTGGTGGATTATTCCCACAGATTTATAATACGTCCGAAGAGATCAAAGCGCTTGCAACCAGCTTTATTGCAGTATCTGCGATCATTATGCCATTCTGTTCTTTCAGTCATGCCTCTTATTTTACGCTGCGTTCCGGTGGGAAAACGATGGTCACATTTTTATTTGATTCCGTATTTACCTGGGTTGTGGTAGTACCGACATCTTTTCTTCTGGCCCGCTATACAGGCCTTGGAATCGTGAGCGTGTATTTCCTGGTACAGGCAACAGAAGTGATCAAAGTAGTGATCGGATATTTCATGGTAAAAAGCGATGTATGGCTGGTGCAGATGGTGTGACCAGGTTGCTGTGAACGGAGTGAACAGTAACACTTGGTTTGTGTAAATAGTATATTTATTTTAAAAAATACTTGTAATTAATTGTGCAATGTGTTATGATAAGCGCATTGAATAAGTAATTGGAAAGTGAAGCTGTGAGAGGAGAGCGAATTCATATCAGTCGAAAGGCTGTTATAGAATGCGCTCTTTTTTATTTTTGAAATTGCAAGGAGTGAGAGGGTGAGCAGTTCTTTTTATGAAGCAGTTGAGGATAATCCGATCATTGCAGCAGTAAAAAACATGAACGATCTGGAAGTCTGTTGTTCCCTGGAGGACATCCGTGTGGTATTTATCTTATTTGGAGATATCTGTTCTGTCAAAGAAATCGTAGATAAGGTAAAGGCAGCCGGCAAGGTTGCAATGGTCCATGTGGATCTGATCAGTGGGCTCAGCAGCAAGGACATTGTAGTTGAATTTATCCAGAAGAATACAAAGGCAGATGGAATCATTTCCACAAAGCCGATCTTGATCAAAAAAGGAAGGGAACTGGGAATGTTTACAATACTCAGGTATTTTCTTCTTGATTCAATGGCATATGAAAACATCAGGCAGCAGCAACATGCAGTGAAGCCTGATTTCATCGAAGTCCTTCCTGGCGTGATGCCAAAGATCATCAAAAATGTCTGTAAGATGTCGAGAACACCAATCATTGCAGGCGGACTAATCTCAGATAAGGAATCTGTGATGGATGCTCTTTCAGCAGGAGCAATCGCAGTTTCATCCACAAATCATGAGGTCTGGATGTTATAAAAAGTAACGATATTCACATGTTTAATGGAGGAAAAGATATGGCTAAGTATGTAATGGCTCTGGATGCAGGAACAACAAGTAACAGATGTATCCTGTTCAATGAAAAAGGAGAAATGTGCAGTGTAGCTCAGCGAGAGTTCATACAGTACTTTCCAAAACCTGGCTGGGTTGAGCATGACGCAGATGAAATCTGGGCAAGTATGCTTGGTGTAGCGGTTGAAGCAATGAATATGATCGGAGCAGCAGCGGAAGATATTGCAGCGATTGGTATTACCAACCAGCGTGAAACCACCATCGTATGGGACAAAAATACAGGAGAACCAATTTATCATGCAATCGTATGGCAGTGCCGCAGAACTTCTGAATACTGTGACAGCCTGAAAGAAAAAGGACTTACCGATAAGTTCAGAGAAAAAACAGGTCTTGTTATCGATGCATACTTTTCAGGAACAAAGGTAAAATGGCTTCTTGACAATGTTCCGGGTGCGAGAGAACGTGCAGAAAAGGGCGAATTATTATTTGGTACCGTTGAGACATGGCTGATCTGGAAACTGACAAAAGGTGCAGTTCATGTAACCGATTATTCCAACGCTTCCCGTACGATGCTGTTTAACATCAACACGCTGGAATGGGACGATGAGATTCTTGCAGAACTGGATATTCCGAGATCCATGCTGCCGGAACCAAAACCGTCAAGCTGTGTATACGGAAAAGCAGATCTGGCCTTCCTCGGTGGAGAAATTCCGATCGCAGGTGCAGCAGGTGACCAGCAGGCCGCATTGTTTGGACAGACCTGTTTTAATGCAGGTGAAGCAAAGAATACATATGGCACAGGCTGTTTCCTTCTGATGAATACCGGTGAGAAACCGATCTTCTCAAAGAATGGTCTGGTAACAACGATCGCATGGGGACTTGATGGCAAAGTAAACTACGCACTGGAAGGTTCTATCTTTGTAGCAGGGGCTGCGATCCAGTGGTTGAGAGATGAACTTCGTATTATTGATTCCGCACCGGATTCCGAATATATGGCTAAAAAAGTAAAGGATACCCATGGTTGTTATGTAGTGCCGGCATTTACAGGACTTGGTGCACCGCACTGGGATCAGTATGCAAGAGGAACTATAGTGGGAATCACACGTGGTGTAAACAAATATCATATTATCCGCGCAACGCTGGAATCCATTGCTTATCAGGTAAATGATGTTTTGGAAGCTATGAAGGCAGATTCCGGAATCGATCTTGCAGCACTTAAGGTTGATGGCGGCGCAAGTGCAAATGATTTCCTTATGCAGACACAGTCTGACGTCATCAATGCGCCGGTTAACCGCCCGCAGTGTGTAGAGACAACTGCAATGGGAGCTGCTTATCTTGCAGGTCTTGCAGTAGGTTACTGGACAAGCAAAGAAGACGTTATCAAAAACTGGGCAATTGACAGGACATTCGAGCCACAGATTTCTGACGATGACAGAGCAAAACAAATCAGAGGCTGGAATAAAGCTGTCAAATATGCTTATGGTTGGGCAAAAGAAGATTAAATTTTTATAACTAAAAAGAGTAGCGGCATGAGATGAGAGAGCCTGGCAGGATAATCGCATATAGTATGCGCTTACTTGGCAGGCTCTTTTTACAAATCAGTTTAAGGAGTGATCTGAGAATGTATGATGTAATAATTATCGGAGCGGGAGTTTCAGGTGCGGCAACAGCAAGAGAGCTGTCACGATATAACGTAAAAACATGTGTGATCGAAAAAGAAGAGGATGTATGCTGCGGTACTTCCAAAGCGAACAGCGCGATTGTTCACGCCGGTTATGATGCAGCAGAAGGGTCACTGATGGCAAAACTGAATGTTCGTGGAAATCAGATGATGGAGCAGCTTTCCAAAGATCTTGATTTTCCGTTTAAGAAAAACGGATCTCTGGTCGTATGTCTGCATGAAGAGGATATGCCAAAGCTTCATGCACTGTACGACAGAGGTATTGCAAATGGTGTTAAGGAGCTGAGGATCCTTAACCGTGAGGAATTGAAAGAAATGGAACCGAATATTTCCGATGAAGCCTGCGCTGCACTTTATGCACCTACAGCGGGTATCATATGTCCTTTCAATATGAACATCGCAATGGCAGAGAATGCATATGCAAACGGCGTGGAGTTTAAGTTTGATACGGAAGTTACGGATCTTAAACCAATAGATGAAGGCTGGGAAGTCCATACAAACAATGGAGTTTTCCAGACGAGATACGTGGTCAATGCAGCAGGAGTCTATGCAGATAAGTTCCACAATATGGTGAGTGAGAAGAAGATCCATATCACTCCGAGAAGAGGTGATTACTGTCTGTTAGATAAGAGTGCAGGAAACCATGTGAGTAAAATAATTTTCGCACTTCCGGGAAAATACGGAAAAGGAATCCTGGTCGCCCCGACAGTTCACGGCAATCTGCTCCTTGGACCGACAGCAATCGACGTTGAAGACAAAGAAGGAACAAACACTACAAGAGAAGGACTGGATCAGGTCATTGAAAGAGCAGGAATGAATGTAAAAGATATTCCGCTTCGTCAGGTGATCACCTCATTCTCCGGACTTCGTGCCCATGAAGACGGACATGAATTTATTATCGGAGAAGTGGAGGATGCAAAAGGATTTATTGATTGTGCAGGCATCGAGTCACCCGGTCTTACCAGCGCTCCGGCAATCGGAGAGATGGTGGCACAGATTCTGAAAGAAAAAATGAATCTCGAAGAAAAAGAAGATTTTGTTGCAACAAGAAAAGGTATTCTGAATCCGAATACACTCAGCAAAGAAGACAGAATTGCCTTGATCAAAGAGAAACCGGAGTACGGAAATATTATCTGCCGTTGTGAAATGGTTACAGAAGGTGAGATCATCGATGCGATCACAAGACCTCTTGGAGCGAAATCTCTGGATGGAGTAAAGCGCAGGACAAGAGCCGGAATGGGACGCTGTCAGGCAGGCTTTTGTTCACCGAAGACCATGGAGATCCTGGCAAGAGAACGACATGTGAGCATGTTTGATATTACGAAATCCGGTGGAGATTCCAGAATTGTCACAGATTATAACAAGGATTCGTTATAAAAGGGAGGCATTGCATCATGAAAGCTTATGATATTGTTATCATCGGAGGAGGACCGGCAGGACTTGCGGCTGCGATTTCTGCTAAAAAAAGCGGAACAGACAGTATTCTGATCCTGGAAAGAGACAGAGAACTTGGCGGCATCCTGAACCAGTGTATCCATAACGGATTCGGACTTCATACCTTTAAAGAAGAGCTGACTGGACCGGAATATGCAGGACGTTTTATTGAACAGGTAAAAGAACTGGGCATTGAATACAAATTAAATACCATGGTCATGGATATCAGCCCGCAGAAAATCGTCACAGCAATGAACCGGGAGGAAGGTCTCTTCGAGATTCAGGCAAAAGCAGTAGTACTTGCAATGGGCTGTCGTGAACGATCCAGAGGAGCACTTAACATTCCGGGATACCGTCCGGCAGGTATTTTTTCTGCAGGTACAGCACAGAGACTGGTAAACATTGAAGGTTATATGCCGGGAAGAGAAGTTGTGATCCTGGGTTCCGGAGACATCGGCCTTATTATGGCAAGACGAATGACATTTGAAGGCGCAAAAGTTAAAGTAGTTGCAGAACTGATGCCGTACTCCGGCGGACTGAAACGAAACATTGTACAGTGTCTGGATGATTACGGAATTCCGCTGAAGCTCAGCCATACCGTTGTTGATATCAAAGGAAAGGAACGTCTGGAAGGTGTCACACTGGCACAGGTAGACAGCCATGGAAAACCGATCCCGGGAACAGAAGAAGAATACAGCTGCGACACCCTTCTTCTCTCCGTAGGTCTGATCCCGGAAAATGAAATCTCCAGGGGCATGGGTGTGGACATGAACCCTGTTACCTCAGGACCTAAGGTAAATGAGAGTCTGGAGACAAGTATCGAGGGCGTTTTTGCCTGTGGAAACGTACTGCATGTACATGACCTGGTTGACTTTGTATCAGAAGAAGCAGGAACTGCAGGAAGAAATGCAGCAGAATATGTCAAAGCAGGAAAAGAGTGCAGATCAGATGCAGAAGAAATCCAGATAAATCCTGTCGAAGGTGTCAGATACACAGTTCCCGGAACGATCAATGTGAATCGCATGGATGAAAATCTGACCGTCCGTTTCCGCGTCGGCGGTGTTTATACGAACTGCTACATCAGTGCATATTTCGATGATGAGAGAGTGATCCGCAAAAAACGTCCGGTTGTTGCACCGGGTGAGATGGAAGAAATCAAGCTGACAAAAGAACAGCTTCTAAAATATCCGGATCTCAAGACGATCACGGTAAAGATTGAGGAGGCATAGACTATGGAAGAGAGAAAACTGACATGTATTGGCTGTCCGATTGGCTGTCCTCTTACTGTTGTGATGAATGGGGAAGAAGTAGTCAGTGTCACGGGAAATACCTGTAAGCGAGGCGGTGTATATGCAAGAAAAGAAGTGACCAATCCCACAAGAATAGTGACCTCCACTGTACGCGTAGCAGGCGGAAGCATTGATATGGTATCAGTAAAGACAAGAGAAGATATTCCAAAGGGAAAAATCTTTGACTGTGTGAAAGCACTGAAAGGGATCGAAGTTCCGGCACCGGTTCATATTGGAGATGTGATTCTCAAAAATGTGGCAGATACGGGTGTGGATATTGTCGCAACAAAAAATGTAGAATAAGATATAGAAATCACCGGAAATACAGCTTACATATCTAAGAAAAAAAGAGACTGAAAGAGCTTTAAAAAAGAAGATTTTCAGTCTTTTTTTGTCAGAAAAATACCATATATGATAAAAAGTGACAAAAACGTGCACAAAAATGCAAACGAAAGTAAAAAAATGACTAAAAATAGTATTTTTGTGAATTGACCCGTCATATACAAAAAAAATATAATAATGACACTATTGATAAGAGTAAAAACATGGGTGATTTAAGCGAACCCGGGGTTAGAACATGAAGAAGAAAAATAACATGAGAAAGAATGACCTGAAGCATTTAAGCAGAGGCGAACTGATCGATCTGATCTGCGAGATGAAGAAGACAAATCCTTCCATGGATGTCCCGGAGATAGAAGAAGCCGAGAAAGAACAAAAAAGGTTAAGACGTCGTGCAGCTTATCGTCAGACCCTTCGCGGAACAGTTGCAGTGCTGATCGTTGTGGCGGCAGTTTCTGTTCTGGTGGCAACTTTATGGATGCCGGTTCTCCAGATTTACGGTTCTTCCATGTCCCCGACTCTGGAGCCGGGGCAGATCGTGGTTTCCGTAAAGAGCAGGCAGCTCAAAACAGGAGAGGTCGCTGCGTTCTGGCAGGGCAACAAGCTTCTGATCAAGCGTGTGATCGCAGGTCCGGGACAGTGGGTTGACATTGATGCGAACGGAGTGGTAACAGTCGACGGAGAGACACTTGATGAGCCATATCTTAATGAAGTGTCACCTGGAAACTGTGATATTGAGCTTCCGCATCAGGTGGCAGAATCTCACTGGTTCTTTATGGGAGACAACAGGGAGACATCGGTCGATTCGAGAACAGCATCGATAGGCGATATCTCAGAGGATCAGATTGAAGGGCAGATCGTGTTTCGAATCTGGCCGTTGAAAGAAGCAGGCAGGATAAATGCAGTAAACAGGTGACAAAAGCGGATCGTGAGTATCCGATTTATATAAAAAAAGTATCGAAGGAGAAGACTGAAAAAGAGAGGCATCAGATACACACCAGAAAAGAGAAGGTGGAACTGTGCAAAACAAGGGAACGGATTATATCAGAAGAATACTAAAGGACAAGGCACGGCTGAAACGATGGAGAAAAGTAATGCTGTGTCTTTCGTGTATAGTCGTTTTCTGTACAGTATATGTACTGATCCTTCCGGCGATCACGCTGGAGAGAAAGACGACATGTGGACAGGAAGAACATGTCCATACAGAGGAATGTTATTCCGTGGATGGTCAGCTGATCTGCGGCAGAGAGGAACATCTGCATACCGAGACGTGTTATGCGGCGGCTGATAATATTTCGGACAGCCAGTCGGATGCGGCGGAATGGGAGGAGAACCCGATACAGGAAGAGGACGGAAATACGGTTCAGGACGAAGGCAATGCCGGAGAGATAGAATTCATGCCGGATGAGCCATCAGATCAGGCCGCTGACAACATCGAAGGTGCAGAAGACGCGGCAGAGGATATGGATGCTGATTTCACCTCCGGAGACGAGAATAGCATCGCGGATACGGCAGAGCCGACAGCAACACCGACTCCGGCTCCGAATTCGGCAGACGGATTTGATCTGAGTGCGGCAGAGAACGGAAACAGACTTGAGGATGTTAAGCTGCTCTATAAACTGCCTGATAATGAGAACTGGCAGGAATTTAGTACGACAGATAATGCGGCGGTGATACCGGCAAATGCAAAGATTAAGCTGCAGGTTGAGTATAAGGATATACAGATCCAGAATCTGATAGATCACTATAATTGTAAACTGACCTATAATCTTCCGGAGTTATTGCGTAATATAACGACGGAAGGTGCGATTTTTGATGAGAATCAGAAGAAGGCAGGAACGGTGACGAGTCAGGGCGGGAAATTGATTGTTACCTTTGAGAAAAGATATCTTGAGGATCTCATTAAAAATAAACGATCCACAATTACCGGATATTTTTATGCACAGGGCGATGTGAATCTGATTCGGTTGCCAGATACTGGCAAGACAACAGTGGAATCAGTAAATAAGACTTATCATTTGAATTTCGGTCCGGATGCCGTTGCACAGTATGGGAAGATAAATGTTACGAAAGAATGTGCTGATCCTCAGGTGATATCTACATCTAGTGGAGATTACCTTGCTTATACCATCACCGTGACAGCAGGAGAAGATGGATGCCCGGATGTTTCGGTGGTTGATACGATCGTGAGCAGTTCGGATTGCGTGGATTCTTATGCAGAAATTAGTACGACAGCCCAAAATCTTGCAACTGGTCAGGATGGACAGAAGCCATATGAGACGATTGCAGAAGACAAGACTCCTGGAACAGTCTATCTGGGAAATACGATGGCTGATGGGACTGTTCCGCCAGAAAATACAAACATTACTACTGCACCGGGAAGTATGGTCTGGAAAATTGGTGATATGGCAGCAGGTGAGAGCCGCACACTTACATATTATGTGAAGTTGAAGGATAAGGTACCTTTAAACGGTAAGCATATTAAAAATAAAGCAGATGTGTATTCCAGGACTTATAAGAGAACTTATGCTGAGAAGACGTTTGTACCAACTATTGGTTATAATATGTGGAAGACGCGAGCGGAAGATATTGTACGGAACGAAGATGGATCTTATACAATAAAATATAAAATTTACTTTGATTTGACAAGTAACTATCCACTGAAGGATTTTGAATTTCTGGATTATCTGGATGATCAGTCGGATAATATTCATACAGATCCAGGGGCACTTCCATATATCAGTTACGATCGTGCTTCAGTAAAACTGTATAAGAATGGAAACGAATTGCCGTCAACAGATTATACTGTAAGCTGGGCAAATGGTAATGATAACTATGAAACTTCCTGGAATGATCCAGATAATAAGCCAACTCGATTTAAGATCTCAGGCACTGATTCCAGTCCGCTGACTGTGCGTATGGGAGATTCCTATTATGCAACTTACACAGTGACTGTGAAACCGGAAGCACTGGCGGCAATGAAGTCAGATCGTGTAGAAGTGAAAAACCGATATTATGTAAATACATCGAATGCATCTAAGAAGTGGAATTATGGACTGGATAGAGTTTATTCCAATGAAACAGTCGGTAACTACACATGGGATAAAAAAGTAGTCGGAAGTGGAACCACGTCAGAGCAGACGTTCACGATGAGTGGTGACAAGTATGACTATAAGTCGTCTGCCAAACCGGAAAAAATTAATTCTCAAACAGACATTTCTTTTACCGTCCCTGCCGGAAGCTATCCATATACCGTAGATGTCAACCAGACACTGGGTGACTGGAATGCGACAGAGGTGTCGATGACGGACACACTGAGTTCGGATAAGATGAACTATATCGGATATGCAAAAGTAGAAGCCTGTGAGTACAATGCAACTACGAAGATATATGATGTAAAAGATACAAAATGGGTAAAGATTGACGGCTTAAGATCATTTACCCTGAAACCATCGGATCTTGGCTGGACAGGTGTAAATTATGCATATAAATTTACCTACTATGCAAGGCCGGCAGACAGCAATTTTGGCGAGGTAAAGGTCACTAATACATTTTCATTGTCAGGAAATGCGATAAGAGGACAAAATAGCTTGCCACTTGACGGAATATATTCTCAGGGAGAGGTAACAGTCTCCGGCTCTTTCAAAATGAATGTCAAGAAAGAATCCTGGTATTATGAAGAACCAAAAACAGGAGCGACAACCTGGAAGAACGGAAAACTCTACTGGGTGATTGAAGTATCAGGAACGGCAATTTTGCAGGATACAGGTTTCCGGGATGCCATCTTAAATGGAAATGATCTGAAAGATTCTTATCTGCATTCAGATTCACTGGAAGGAATCTATATCGGAACATTGCCAGGAGGAAAGATGATTACCGGATACAGTAGTCTGGAAGAACTTAAGGCAAGTGGAAGCCTTACTGATGCTAAGGATAAGTTTACAGCACCAGTGTTGGGAAAAAGCAAAAACTTTGAGGGTACTGATAATTACAGTGAACTGACCGTACGGGCAAAGGAGCGGATCACTCTTGAAAATAATAAACTTTATTTTATTATAAGGACAGAACCCAGAGAATTACCGGCAGCATACAGAGATGCTTTTAAATTTGGAAATAGTATAGATACCTGTGAGAATGGTACAGACTGGGTTCAAAAGAGTAATGCAAATAAGACTCTTTATAAAGGTGCAGACATCCTGAAGGAGCTTGGGCAGACATTTACCTATGATGGAACAACAGTAACCAGCAAGAACGACGGTGCAGATCAGGGAAATAATAGCAGGATTGTTACAACCGCACTGTCAGGTGCAGGACAGTATGCGACCTGGGCATTTAAGGTGAACTATGCAGGGGAACTGTCAGGAAGCTATCGGGTGTTGGAGGCGATACCGGATGGTATGGAACTGGCATATATTCGAATCAAATGGGTTGGAGACCAACAGAACTTTAGTGCAATGTCCTCAAAAGAAATTCCAGAACTCCAGTCGGCCGGATGGGAAGAAAAAACCATTACGGCAGGTACGGATAATGGACCTGAAAAGACAACAACCTATTATGTCAAGGACAATCAGGCTATAGTTGAACTGGGCGATTTTACAGCAGGAAAGGGAAGGGATTCCTATTCTGTTGACGTGCAGGTTGTATGTAGGGTGACTGATCCGGATGTACTGCTTGGAGGACGAGAAAAGACATTTAGAAATCAGGTTACACTCCAGACAACTGACGGACAGGAGATTAATACTGCGACCGCTCCGGCAACCATAGAACCACAGAAGAAACTGGACAAAAAGATAACCAGTAAGGGAACCGAAAAAATAACATTTACAATCGAAGCCAATCCGTTTGGTGAGGCACTTCCTGCGGAGAACGGTACGACATTGACGTTGATTGATAAGCTGACTTCTACGCTGATTCTGGATACGGGATCGATTAAAGTGATTAACTCAAAGACGAATGAAGGTGTTGTCTATACAGCTTCTTTTGATGCAACAGCTAATATGCTGAAAATAGCAATTCCATGTAATGTGCCGGTTAAGATCACTTATGATGCGACGGTAGACGCACCACCGGGACAGACAGTAAGTTTCTCGAATGATGCATACTGGGAGAAATATTCTCCGGCTGGCGGAGACAGTGTGAAAGAGGAGAATTATTCCTATGCCGCAGGTGGAACCGTATCAGCGGGAGATAATATAACTCTGAAGATCATCAAGAAGGATCAGAACAATCTGTCTTCTTTATTGAAGGGAGCTGAATTTGAGATAATCGAGTGCGAAAGAGAATCAGATGGCACAATTACAGATGTATCAGGTAAGAAGTGGAATGGAACGACAAATGAGGAAGGGGAAATTTCCTTTGGATCAGGAAGATCAACAGATTCTGCAATGAATTACAATACTATCTATAAAGTGACAGAGACAGAGGCACCGTCGGGATATGCAGTAAACAGTGAACCAATCTATATTATGGTTCCAAGAAAAGCAAAAAATGTTACAGATTATTCGGATTATGTGAATGCTTGCATAAGTGATTCGAGAATTCATAAACAGTATAAGGCAACCTATGAACTGACTGTCCTCAACCACAAAGGTGAGATCACAGTGGAGAAGAAGTTCAAGGGTCCAGGTGGTCAGAATGCGAATCCGGTGAGTGGAACGTATAAGTTTGGATTGTATGAAAATGCAAATGGAACAAACACGACAAATCCAGGCGGAACTACATCAACCACAGCACCGCTTCAGACGGTCACCATTACATATAACGCAGCAGAGACAGGTTCCAGGACAGCGAAATTCACGAATCTGGATCTGACAAAGACATATTATGTTTTTGAACTTGATGATGAAGGAAAGCCGATTAAAAATTCCACCATAGCTGCGACGGTGAATAAAATGGAATACTTCACATCGTATGAGAATCCAAAGACTGCAAGTACGGCAACAGGGGGAAACAGCGCAGTCAGTGGAGACACGGTGACGGTTACCAACCAGATCCGTGTGAAAGAACTGCCTTCTACAGGCAGTTATGGATCCCTTATTTACAGGCTGGCAGGCGCGATATTAATACTCTTCGCGGGACTGCTGATGCTGATCAACATAAAGAAACAAACCTGCAGAAACAGGTAACAAAAAAGGGGTACTGTACCCTTCGGAAAAGCTGGTTTTTTCCGGGGGGGGGGCAGTAGTGCGAAAACAAGGAGGAAGAAAATGAAACTATTTAAAAAAATCGCCGCAATAATGCTCTCCATTATGATGGTACTGGGAATGGCAAGCGTGGTAAGCGCGGAGGGAACGACAAGTGGTACATACGGGAATAACGATGGAACAATAACAATTAGTAATGCGATAAAGGATCATACATATACGATTTATCGAATTCTGAAGTTGGAGAGTTTTAGTAAAACAGGTACTACAGAAAATTATGCTTACAAAGCAGAAACTAACTGGAAAAATTTTATCAAGAACGCGAAAACAAATGATAGTAAAAGTTATTTAGTAGAAGATAACAGTGGTTATGTAACATGGAATACTGAGGTGACACAAGATGATTCTAATAAAATAGAATTTGCAAAGAAAGCATTGGAGTATGCAAAGGATACTAGTCATAATGTAACAGCGGTTGAAACAGCAACAGCAACAGCAACAGAAGTAACATTTTCTACTCTTCCGCTTGGATACTATCTTGTAGATTCCAGCGTGGGTGCACTTTGTTCACTTAATACAACAAATCCAACAGCAACAATCCAGGAAAAGAATAATGTTCCTTCAGTAGACAAGAAAGTTCAGGAAGATTCTACAAACACTTGGGGTGATAGCAACACAGCTGACATCGGACAGACTGTAAACTTCCAGACTACAATCACAGCACAGCCAGGTGCACAGAACTATGTACTGCATGATAAGATGGATGCAGGATTGACATTTGATGGTACTGTAACTGTGACGAAAAATGGAACAGATGTTGAGGCAACAAATTATACACTAAAAAAATCTACAGATTCACCTGCTACTATCACCGATAAATGTACATTTGAAATTGCTTTTACTCAGGCATTCTGTAACACACTTGCAGAAAACGACAAAATCATCGTTACCTACTCTGCAACGCTGAATGAGAAGGCAGTGATTGCAGGAGAAGGAAATAAGAATACTACAAAACTTACTTATGGAGACAGCAGTGAAACAACTCCAAGTACAACAACTACAAAAACCTTTGAATTACCAGTACTCAAATACACAATGAAAAACGGTACAGAAACAGCACTTGCAGGTGCAATCTTCACATTAAGTAAGACTGCTGATGGAGCAAATCTAATTAAGCTTGTAAGTGATGGCAATGATGCTACAGCAGGTGATATCTACCGTGTAGCAAAGGCTGATGATGCAAACACAGTGACAGAAGTAACTACTCCAGCTTCCGGTAAATTCACAATCAAAGGTCTTGATGCAGATACATACTACCTTACAGAGACAAAGCAGCCAGACGGTTATAACAAACTGTCTGCTCCAATAAAAGTAGTCATTTCTGAAGATGGAACTATTACTGTTGGCGAAAACACATCATCTGTAGCTGAAGTTAAAGTCGAGAACAACACCGGTTCCCTCCTCCCATCCACAGGTGGAAGCGGAACAACCCTGATCTACATCCTGGGTGCAATTCTTGTACTTGGATCCAGTGTAGTACTGATCACAAAGAAAAGAATGAGATAATCATTTTATAGAAGAATCAGGTTATTACAAAGAGCAACATAATTTTGCTGCACAGGGAATATTTTTATTCCCTGTGCAGCAGCAAGGAGAGGATTGTAACATGAGAAAGCATATTTCGACAATTATTACAGCAATTATCTTTCTTACAGGTCTGTCCTTGCTGCTGTACCCGACAGTAAGTAATTTCTGGAATTCGAAGCATCAGACACAGGCGGTTGCGGAGTACTCGGACCGCATTGAAAAGATGGGAACGCAGGAGAAGAAGCAGGCTCTGGAGCAGGCAGCGCAATATAACCAGACGCTGGTTTCAGATGCAGGGCGTTTTAATCCGTCAGAGGAGCAGGATGCTTTGTACAAAAGTCTTCTGAATGCAGACGGAACAGGAATGATGGGTTATATCACCATACCTGAAATCAAATGTAAGCTTGCCCTCTATCACACGGTGGATGATTCCGTCCTGCAGGTAGGCATCGGTCATCTGGAAGGTTCCAGCCTGCCGGTAGGAGGTACCGGAACGCACTGTGTTCTTTCCGGGCACAGAGGACTCCCGAGCGCGAAGCTTTTTACGGATCTTGATAAGCTGCAGAAGGGAGATGTTTTTCTCCTTCATATCTATGATCAGGTTTTTACATATGAAATCGATCAGATCCGTATCGTGGAGCCGGAGGATTATGGTCCGCTTGAGATCGAAGAGGATAAAGATCTGTGTACGCTTCTTACCTGTACCCCGTACGGGATCAACACGCAGAGACTGCTGGTGCGGGGAAAGAGAATTGCGAACCGCGCGGGTGATGATTCCAGGATCACTTCGGATGCCGCAAAGATGAATACAGTGGTTGTCGCGACAGGCATCGCCATTCCGCTGCTTGTTATCAGTTTTATTGCAGTGGATATATCGACCCGGCGTTCCAGAAAGAAGAAAGAAAAACAAAAAGGTAACCATACGAAACAGAAGTAGAACCAGCAGTGGGAGAAGAAGATGGAGTATCGAAGGAAGAAAAACGTTCACAGACAGGTCAAAAACATAATATTTATGCTGGCTTTTGTCGCTGTCCTTGTCGGGATGATGACGAGGGTGCCAGTTCTGGCGGCAGATCAGACGAGGGGCAGTATTTCGATTGAATGTCCGGCAGAGGGGATGGAGCTTTCTTTGTACCGTGTGGCAGACTATGAAGACAGTTTTACGCTGACAGGAAAATTTCAGAATTATCAGGTTTCCCTGGATCAGAAGGATCAGGATGGCTGGAAGGGAGTGGCGCGTACTCTTGCGGACTATATCGGACGTGACGGGATCGAGGCAGATGCGGTGACGAAGTCAGGAAGTGACAGGAGTGCACGTTTTGAGGATCTTTCGAGAGGGCTTTATCTTGTGAGTGCGAAGGAGATCGAGGTGCAGGAGAATGGAAAGACCAGGATCTGCACTCCACAGGTTTCTCTGGTCGCACTTCCGGATTCCACGCAGGAAGATCCGTATAACATAGAAGTTTTTCTGAAATATGATGACAGGGAAAAGCCGGAAGGTTCCCGGACGAGGGTTCATGTGCTGAAGGTATGGAAGCAGGACAGGGAGGAAAACCGCCCGACTTCTGTGCAGGTGGAGCTTCTTCGGACAGATTCAAAGGGAAAGACAACGGTTGTTGACAGGCAGATCCTGAATTCGGAGAATCAGTGGTCTTATACCTGGGAAGATCTCTCATCGCAGGCGCGCTGGAGTGTGACAGAGCAAAAAGTGCCGTCTGGCTATACGGTAAGTACCAGCCGGCAGGGAAGCACGGTTGTGCTGACCAATACGGCAAAGGAGCCGGGAGGATCCGGAGACAGTGAAAATAATTCCGGAAACACAGGGCAGAAGCTTCCACAGACAGGACAGCTCTGGTGGCCGGTTCCGCTTCTTATGCTGGCGGGGGTGATGTGTCTGCTGGCAGGTAAGGTACTGCGAAGATCCGGAGATAAAAAGAAGAAAAATGATGCGAGATAAGAGAAAGAATCGACTTGGAAGATTTTTTACAGGGGCAGGGCTGATCCTGGTGGCATTGGCTGTGCTGCTTCTGATGTATAACCTGTGGGACAGCCGCCGTGCAGAGGAGAGTCAGGAGGAGATCCTGGCAGAATATCTGTCGGAAAACAAAAAAGCTTCAGAGGTTCCATCGGATCCTGACGGGGAAGCGGCGGACAGTCAGGACATACCGGACTATATGCTGGACCCGGATATGGAGATGCCGGAGTTTACGCTGAGCAGTCTTGGTGATATATCATGTATCGGGATTCTGGAGATCCCGGCTCTTGATCTGAAATTACCGGTCATCAGCAGATGGAGTTATCCGGCTCTGAAGCTGGCACCCTGTCGTTATTCCGGGAGTGCGTACAAGGGAGATCTGGTGATCGCGGCTCATAATTATCAGTCTCATTTTGGTGGGCTTCGGACGCTTGCACCGGGAAGTGAAGTGTTTTTTACAGATGCAGTGGGAAACAGATTCTCCTATTATGTGGCTGTGACGGAGGCACTGACTCCGTGGAGTGTGGCGGATATGACGAGCGGGGAGTGGCCGCTCAGTCTGTTTACTTGTACTCTGGACAGCCAGAACAGGGTGACAGTACGCTGTGAGTACAGCGAAGCATCTGAAAAACCGGATTTACAGGATGGTTTTTCGTAAGTGTATAATAAAAGCCGTTACAGGAAAAGCAGAATTTTCTGCCGGGAGTCGGAGAGTTCTGTGGCTTGATTGTAAGGGGCGATTATTATGAAACGATTCAGGGGAATGGTACTTGCAGGAATTGTACTTTCGATGCTGGCAGTGAATTTTTGCAGTGCAAAGGATCGAAAGGTCGGGGAAGATACGACAGAAACCCAGGAGCAGGAGATGGCTTCCGGGACGAAGGAAGAGGCAGCCGTGAAGGGGACGGTAAAGCTTCCGGTATTTATGGTTGACTTTCCGGATAACCGATTTCAGGAGGAAGCACTTCCCTCTGACAAACTGAAAACACTGCTTTTCAGCGAAAACCAGAACAGTATGACTACACGAGCGAAAGATATTTCGGATTCACAGCTTCATCTGGACGGAGATATTTTTTACTATACTGCCAAGTATAGTATGGAGAAATATGAGAACAGCAATGATCCGACGGAGGAACTGGCCCGTGAGGTTTTGTCTGCGTTTGATTCTCAGATCGACTATATGGATTATGACAGTAACGATGACAAATACGTGGATGTTTTTGTACTGAGCGTTGCAGGGGAGGATACCTGCTGGCAGGAAACAAATGGAATCTGGAAGGAAAATTCCGGATTTCAGCTGGATGGAATGAAATTCGGCAGATATATTGTCAACGATGCACAGCCATATACAGAGAATGAAGATGGCTTTGTGGAAAAAATGAATTATGAATTTGACCTGTGTATGGGACTGACCGATTATTACAAAAGATAAAATAATCGGCCGGTCCCTTAATCTTTGAGAGATTTTGATTCATATATATCGAAAAAAGTTGATTCATATATCTCGAGAAAAGTCTTGACTGTGACGAAAAAGAGTTGTAGAATAGCTTTGTCCTGTTAAAGGGATAAAGCATAAAACTAAATTCTGAGAAGGGAATCAGTAGGAACAGAGAATGTGTGTCTACAGAGAGCCGCAGGTGGTGCGATGCGGCGGCAGCACTGTTTTGAATATCATCCCTGAGAAGGAAGACCGAACGCTATATGATTAGTAGGTTTTCACGGAGGCTCCCCGTTACAGGAGACGCGTATGCCGGTACGTTGCAGAATCGTACTTGTTTCAATGGAGAAACAGGGTGGTTGCGGAATATCAGATCCGTCCCTGAGGGACGGTTTTTTTGTGCCTAAATTTCTGAAACCGGGAAGAGGGGATTTTTTCCCCGATATCATAATATAGGGAGGAAAGAGAGGATGAAAGTCTACAAAAAACTTATGAATGCACTGGCAGCAGTAGAAAAAATTGTTCTTGTGATCTCGACACTGCTGATCCTGGTGCTCACTGTGGGAAATGTATTTTCCCGTAAAGTAATCCACCGCTCCTGGTCTTTTACAGAAGAACTGGTCGTAGCGGTATTTGTACTTATTACACTTCTGGCAGCGGCACTGTCCTGCAGAGAAGGCGGCCTGGTAAGCCTGACGCTGGTTACGGATCGTCTTCCAAAAAAACTGAAAAAACCTTCTGTGATACTGATCACAGTTTTGAGTATTGTTTTTTCAGTGATCCTTTTTAAATATGGTATGGACAAGGTTCTTACTCAGCTTGCAAATGGCAAGAGGACGTTTGTACTGAACTGGCCGGAATGGATCTTCTGGTCCTTCGTACCGATCGGGGCAGGATGTATGATCCTTCATTTTATTGAATACTGCCTGGATATCTGTCTTGGAAATAATGATAAGGAGGAAAAATAAATGATCAGTGCAGTTTTATTTATCTCATTTTTTATTTTTTTGATTCTGGGTGTGCCGATCGCATTGTGCCTTGGTCTTTCCTCCGTCTGTGCGATCCTTTATTCAGGTACTTCACTTACTATTGTTGCGACAAATATGTATTCGGGAATCAGTAAGTTCCTTCTTCTGGCAATTCCGTTCTTCGTACTGTCCGGAAATATCATGGCAAAAGCCGGAATTTCCCGCAGACTGATCGACTTTGTAGATACCTGCGTTGGACACAAAAAAGGTGGTATTGCGATCGTATGCGTTATTGTTTCCTGTTTCTTTGGAGCAATCTCCGGTTCCGGTCCGGCTACAGTAGCAGCCCTCGGTGCTGTACTGATCCCGGCAATGGTAGAGCAGGGAGGATTTTCCGCACCGTTCTCCACAGCACTGATGGCGACATCGAGTTCCGTGGCGATCGTCATCCCGCCGAGCATCGCGTTTGTCGTATATGCATCCATCACAGGTGTTTCCATCGCAGATATGTTTATGGCAGGTATCGTTCCTGGAATTCTGATGGGCGTGGCACTTGTGATCGTTGTACTTCTTGAAGCAAACAAACATGATATCAAACCATCCCGTAAGAAGGCGACAGCAAAAGAACGCTGGAGTACCTTCAAAGATGCATTCTGGGGATTTCTGATGCCGGTTATTATCCTGGGCGGAATCTATGGAGGAATCTTTACACCGACAGAGGCAGCTGCCGTATCTGTTGTGTATGGACTTTTTGTAGGTATGGTGATCTACCGCGAGGTGTCTTTCAGAGATCTGTTTGATATTCTGGTAGACTCAGCAAAAACAACCGGCGGAATCATGCTGATCGTTGCAAGTGCGTCTCTGTTCTCATTTGTATGTACCAAGTTTGGTATTGCAGATGCCGCATCAGGACTGCTCGCATCCATTGCACATAATCAGTTTGTTTTCCTTCTGATCGTCAATATTATTTTCCTGATCGCAGGATGCTTCATCGATGCAAACTCAGCAATGTACATCTTTATTCCAATCATGCTCCCGGTATGCAAGGCACTTGGATATGATGTTGTTGCATTCGGTGTTATGGCAACAGTCAACCTTGCAATCGGACAGGTTACTCCTCCGGTTGGCGTCAACCTTTTTGTTGCTATCAGTATCAGGATCAAGAAAGGTCTGGAAGTTACCCTGCAGGAGATCTCAAAGGCAGTTATGCCGATGATCGCAGCCAGTGTGGCGGTGCTTCTGATCGTTACCTATATTCCGGCAGCTTCCACTGCACTGCCGAAGGCACTTGCAAAAAATGGCTCCTACACGGGAGACCAGTCCGGTACTGATACGGGAAGCGGTACTTCCAAATCAGCCGGAAATGACAACGATTCCTTTAATACAATTGAAGATTACAGCGACCTTGATTGGCCGGAAATGACCTGGAACTTCGCATGCTCCACAACAGAGACAAGCACCTGGGCAGACGGCGGCCGTAAATTTGGTGAGCTGATGGAAAAAGCAACCGGAGGCAAGATTAAAGTCAATGTTTATGCTACAGATCAGCTGACCAATGGAAACCAGTCTGAAGGAATCCAGGCACTGATGAACGGAGACCCGGTGCAGATCTCCATGCATTCCAACCTGATCTACTCCGCATTTGACCCGAGATTCAATGTCGTATCACTTCCGTTCATCTATGATTCCTATGATGACGCAGATGCGAAATTTGACGGGGCAGCAGGTGAGAAACTGAAAGAACTGCTTTCTGAATATGGACTGCATTGTATGGGAATCGCAGAGAACGGCTTCCGAGAACTGACCAACAGCAAACACGAAGTCAAGACTCTGGATGACATGAAGAACCTCAAGATCCGTGTGGCAGGCTCCAACCTTCTGATGGAATGCTATAAGAGATGGGGAGCAGACGCAACAAACCTGAACTGGACAGAGACTTACACAGCCCTGCAGCAGAATACAGTAGAAGGACAGGAAAATCCTCTTCCGGCAATCGATGCTGCAAGCGTACAGGAAGTACAGCCATACTGTTCCATGTGGGATGCAATCTACGACTGCCTGTTCTTCTGCATTAACCAGGACCTGTACGATACACTGACACCAGAGCAGCAGGCTGTTGTTGATGAATGCGGACAGAAAGCCGTTGAATATGAGCGTTACATCAACCGTTCCGGCGACGAAGAGATCATGAGCCGCTGGCAGACCAAAAATGACGTTACCATCACAGACAAACAAGATATGGATATCGATTCCTTCAAAAAAGCCGTAGATGGCGTAGATGAGTGGTTCGTAGAACAGCTCAAAGATGCCGGATACGACGATGGCCAGGAACTGGTAGACCTCTTTGAAAAATAAAAAGCCCATGAAAAGTCCGGATTTTCCGGACTTTTCATATATAATCGCCTACCTGCAATGACAGTACTCCCGCATTACATTGAACAGCCCCTGGCATAAACCAGACAACAGGATCACGGAAACAAGTCAGGGAATGCTCAAGAGTACGGCGTAATGAGGTGCAGGCAAGCTTCCGCCACCAAGCCCACTGTCTGAGCGAAGCGAGTTTGGGCGACTGGCGGATAAAAAGCGAATGCACCGAATAGCCGCACGCAATGGCATTCCCTGCACTGTATCCGTGAATCCGTTGTCGTAAATGTTATAAAGATTACTGTTCACAATAATCTGGTCAAAATCCATTCCACACAAAACACACCTTGACAGAAAAGAACTTTCGTCATATACTAAACCATGTAAATAAGCAGGGGAGCTTGTATTCGCAGGCTGAGAGGAAGTAATCAACTTCGACCCTTATACCTGATTTGGATAATGCCAACGTAGGAATTTGAACGTATGTGAATATTACGGGAGATACCCTACGGTATTTCCCTTTTTCGTTTACATATATCTGAACAGGGACACACAATTTCATAGCGATACAAATGAGAGTGAACAGAGTTCATGAAGGGGTGCACCACCACGGGTGTATTACTTCGTGAACTCTTTTTTTGCTTTAGTGGAATATGTCTGCTAAAGCAGACTGCATCTGGCATGCAAAGCGTAACAAGACCCTCAAAGACTGAGGGATGCAGGGAATTTGAAAAGAACCTGTCCACTCTGCTCCTTCACAGGCATCATTTGTATCAATCACAACACAGGAGGAAAACCATGATCACAGTAAACGGAGTAGAAAAAACACTGGAAAAACCATTATCAGTCACAGAATACCTCGAGACAAACAAATACGTACCAGTACAGGTAGCAATCGAACTAAACGACAAAATCCTGGCAAGAGAACTATACCCAACAACCATTCTGAAAGAAGGAGACATTATGGAAATCGTAAGCTTTATGGGCGGCGGAAGCGGCAAAAACGAAGACAAATTCATACTGGGAGGACACGAATTCACCTCCCGATTCATCCTCGGATCAGGCAAATTTTCACTCGATCTCGTAAAAGCCTGCATCGAAAAAGCAGAAGCACAGATCATCACCCTTGCACTTCGCCGTGCAAACGAAGGAGGCCTCGCAAACATCCTCGATTACATCCCGAAAAACGTCACACTCCTTCCAAACACCTCCGGTGCAAGAAATGCAGAAGAAGCAGTCCGCATCGCAAGACTCTCCCGCGAACTCGGCTGCGGAGACTTCGTAAAAATCGAAGTCATCCATGACTCCAAATACCTTCTCCCGGACAACTACGAAACCATCAAAGCAACAGAAATCCTTGCAAAAGAAGGATTCGTAGTCATGCCATACATGTATCCGGATCTGAATGCAGCAAGAGATCTGGTCAATGCAGGAGCAGCCTGCGTCATGCCACTCGGTTCCCCGATCGGCTCCAACAAAGGCATCTGCACCAAAGAATTCATTCAGATCCTGATCGACGAAATCGACCTTCCAATTATCGTAGATGCAGGAATCGGCAGACCTTCCCAGGCATGCGAAGCAATGGAAATGGGAGCTTCCGCAGTCATGGCAAACACTGCGATCGCAACAGCAGGAAATGTAGAAGCAATGGCAGAAGCATTCAAAAAAGCAATCGAAGCAGGACGCAGCGCATACCTTTCCGGACTTGGACGCACCCTGGAAAAAGGAGCCAGTGCATCCTCACCACTGACAGGATTTCTGCATGACTAAAGAACGGAGGACAGAATAATGGCAGAGAATACAGCAAATCATGGAGATCACTTTAACGAAAGTATCGTCAACGAAGTGATCCTTGAAGATATGAAAAAAAACCGCATCGATCATATGAAATACCTTCCGGGAATGGAAACAATGGAAGAATCAAACGTAATGGAACAGGTCATTGAAGCAATGAATGCTTATGATTATGATCAGTATACAGAACAAGATGTCCGCAGAGCACTGGAACATGACAACCGCACGATTGAAGACTTCCAGGCACTTCTTTCCCCGGCAGCCCTTCCTCTCCTGGAAGAAATCGCACAGGCGGCAAGAGTAGAAACAAGAAAACATTTCGGCAACAGCGTGTATATGTTCACACCGATCTATATCGCAAACTACTGTGAAAACTACTGCATCTACTGCGGATTTAACTGCCATAACAAGATTCGCCGTGCACAGTTAAATGCAGAAGAAATTAACAAAGAAATGGAAGCAATCGCAAGGACAGGACTGCAGGAAATCCTGATCCTGACAGGAGAAAGCAGAGCCAAATCAGATGTAAAATACATCGGAGAAGCATGCAAGATCGCAAGAAAATACTTCAAAGTCATCGGTCTGGAAGTATATCCGATGAACTCCGACGAGTATCATTATCTGCATGAATGCGGAGCAGATTATGTGACGGTTTTCCAGGAAACATACAACTCAGATAAATATGAAACACTTCATCTGGCAGGACATAAACGAATCTTCCCATATCGTCTGAATGCACAGGAACGTGCATTAAAGGGCGGCATGAGAGGCGTCGGTTTTGCAGCACTTCTCGGTCTGGATGACTTCCGTAAAGACGCTTTTGCAACAGGATATCACGCATGGCTCCTTCAGAGAAAATATCCTCATGCAGAGATCGCATTTTCCTGTCCGAGACTCTGTCCGATCATCAATAATGACAAGATCAATCCGATGGATGTACATGAGCCGCAGCTTCTCCAGGTTGTCTGTGCATATCGACTGTTTATGCCGTTTGCAAGCATTACAGTATCTACAAGAGAGTGTGCGAGAGTCAGAGACAATCTGGTAAACATCGCGGCAACCAAGATCTCAGCAGGCGTCAGCACAGGAATCGGAAGCCACGGAGATGACATTGCAGATAAAGGAGATGACCAGTTCGAAATTTCCGATGGAAGGTCAGTGGATGAAGTATATCAGGCACTTCTGGACCACCAGCTTCAGCCGGTCATGAACGATTATGTCTACCTGTAAAGAAGAATATAGAAACATTATCGCAGTGACAAACCGCAAGCTGAGCAGCAGACCGTTCCTGGAACAGATGGAGCGTGTCTGCAGACTCCAGCCGAAGGCGGTGATCCTGAGAGAAAAAGATCTCCAGGAGGAGATGTATGAGGAACTGGCGGTAAAAGTTATAGAATTATGTAAACAATATCAGGTTTCGTGTATGCTGCACACCTATCTGGAAACAGCGAGAAAACTGCAGCATCCATATATCCATCTTCCCCTGTTTCTGCTCAGAGAAAACAGTGGGAAACTGAATGATTTCGTAGAAATCGGATGCTCCATACATTCAGTGGAAGAAGCAGAAGAAGCACAGAAACTCGGTGCGACTTATCTGACAGCAGGACACATTTATACTACAGACTGCAAGAAGGGACTGCCGCCGAGAGGAATCGATTTCCTGAAGGAAGTCTGCGGTGCTGTGACGATCCCGGTGTATGCGATAGGCGGGATCCATGCAGGTACAGGACAGATACAGGAAGTAATAAAATGCGGTGCTTTCGGTGGCTGCATCATGTCAGAAATGATGCGGATATAACTGTCCGGAAGCTAAGGTAAAAAAAGAGAACAGGAATCAGCATATCTGATATTCTTTACTCAAAATAAGTTTCATGGTATCATTATGAGGAAAAATGATACTGTGAAACTTTTTTTCTGTAATGTAAAAATTCTTGGAAGGATTAAAAGGAAAATATTTTTATGAAACATAATAACACTTTGAAATGGATTGCAAACACAATGGGACATTCCAAGTGGCTGGTATTGTTTCTGACTTTAATACAGATAGTTCTGAGCGTGTCAAGTATTTTTTTGGCAATTGGGATGCGTCAGGTCATTAATGCAGCAGTGGAAGAAGAGAGAAGTCAGTTCTTGATTTCCGTAGCAATGCTGACAGGTATTTTGATTCTTCAGATTGTGTTAAGTGCATTAAATCGTTTCCTAAGCGAATATACTAGTGCGACGGTTGAAAATCTTTTTAAGAAGAAATTATTTTCTTCACTTTTGAAAGGAAAGTATGCATCTGTTACAGCAGTACATTCTGGAGAGTGGATGAACAGATTGACTTCTGATACTGTAGTGATAGCTGGTGGCGCAACTCAGATTATTCCTGGCATGATTGGAATGGTGGTGCGTCTGATAGGGGCATTGGCGGCAATTTTGTGGTTAGATCCACGCTTTTTTTATATACTTGTTCCTGGTGGAGTTGCAATGTTTATTCTTACCTATATATTTCGTAAGATTTTGAAACAAATGCATAAGAATATTCAGGAAGCGGATGGTTTGGTGCGAGTTTTTCTACAGGAGCATCTAGAAAGTATGTTGATTGTGCGTACATTTGCAAAAGAAGAACAAGCTATTTCACAGGCGGAAGAATTGATGAAAAAACATAAGTCTGCACGTTTGAAGAGAAACCGTTTTTCTAATTTGTGTAATATTGGATTTACGGGTGCTATGGATGGTGCTTATTTGTTGGGAATTGGATTTTGCGGGTATGGTATTTTAACAGGGACAATGAGTTATGGAAATCTGTTGGCGATTATTCAGCTTATTGGACAGGTGCAGAATCCATTTGCTAATATTACAGGATATTTGCCACGTTATTATTCCATGATTGCAAGTGCGGAGCGATTGATAGAAGCAGAGAATTTTGAAGTAGATAGTCAGATTTCTATTACACAAAAACAAACATTTGAATTTTATCAGACAGAATTCATATCTATAAATCTGGAGCATGTATTTTTTGCTTATCAATCTCCAGTAGGTGAGGAGAAAATAGAACAGACTATGCCAGTTGTTCTTCGGGATATTGATTTTTCAATTAATAAGGGAGAATATATTGTATTTACCGGACCATCGGGATGTGGTAAAAGTACAGTATTGAAATTATTGATGTGCTTGTATTCTTTGGATTCAGGGAAATGTTATATGAAAACTACGAGAGGAAACCTGCAATTGACGTCTGAATGGAAAAATCTGTTTGCTTATGTTCCACAGGGGAATCAACTTCTTTCAGGTAAAATCCGTGAGATTGTTGCTTTTGGAAATCAGAAACAATCTCAAGATGACAGAGCAATCAGAAATGCTCTTCGCATTGCCTGTGCGGAGGAATTTGTGATGGCACTGGAAAAAGGTCTGGACACTGTATTGGGTGAGAGAGGTCAGGGACTTTCAGAGGGTCAGATGCAGAGAATTGCGATTGCAAGGGCAGTTTTTTCTGAGCATCCGATTTTGATGTTAGATGAGGCTACAAGTGCACTTGATGAAATGACTGCACACAGGATTTTGAATAATTTACGACTTATGACAGATAAAACTGTTTTATTGGTAACACATAGGGCAAACCAAAAATTCATTTTTGATAAAGAATTTTCTTTTTCAAAAGATGGTATTCAGCAAATCAGAAGAAAGGAGTAGAATTTTATGAAAAAAATACTGTTAGTTATGTTGGCACTTGTGTTAGTAATAATTTCGGGAATGTTAGTGTTTGAAAGCGATCAAAAGGAACAAAGACAACAAAAGCATATACTGAAATTGCAGAAAGAAGCAGAACCTTATGAAAGTGAACTCCAGGAAATTCGTCAGGATCTTGAAGAAAGATCCCGTGCAATCTACAGTAGTTCGGATATTTCGAGTTCAATGGTGGGATTTGTTATGACTTCTGCAGGAGATATGGATCTGGTAAAAGAAGTGGCAAATGAATATAGTTTTACTCCGATAATTGTTCTGAATTGTGATTTGTCACAGGATATACTTTTGGAAATTCTACAGAAAGCATCTGAACAAAATTATGAGATTATGCTGTCAGGCATGACTTTTGACGAAAATGTTTTAAAAACGGCTGATATTATCAGAGACCAAGGGACAGATTATGGTTATGACCAAGATGTGGTATTTATGATAAGAAAAAAATGCGATTCAGATAAAAACAGAAATCTTTTGAAACAACATAAATATAAGAACATTATTTATTATGATAGTATGATGAAATCTGATATATCGGGAAAAATGCGGTATATTCCATACAGATTTGTCCGTTCAAATGTTTCTGCTTATATAAATACAATTGAATACGCGGTATCAGAAAAAGTAGATATAATCTGGTTATTTAATATAGAAGAAATAGAGAATGGAAAGTTGAGTAAAGGAATCATTACAGATTTTCTGCAGATTTTGGATAAACGTATAAAAGAGGGTACGATGCATTATATAAAATTGGGAGAGGCATTTTATGCTCTTGCAAAAAAAGAGGGTCTAATGCAAGAGGCGGAGGAGGAGTATACACGTTATAAAGAGGAGCAAAAAGTACGTATTGATGAATTGGAGGCTGAAATTGATAAAATTTACAGTTGTTGGAATGAATCCTAGGAAGTTTTATACAAAACTATATCTTTGCAGGTAAAACTTAAAGAACTGGAAGAATAGTTCATATCAATTAACAAAGGGGAGGATATTTATGGATTTCATGAAATATTTCGGCTGGTATCTTGCCGCAGTGAATATCGTGGCATTTATCATGTACGGTATCGACAAGGAAAAAGCCAGATGCGGTGCGTGGCGCATCCCGGAGAGTACTCTGATCGGAGTGGCATTTCTGGGCGGCAGTTTCGGTGCATGGGCAGGAATGCGTTATTTCCACCACAAGACAAGAAAGAAGAAATTTTCTGTAGGAATACCGCTGATCCTTGTTGTGGAATATGGACTGGTTGCATGGCTTATGACGAGCATTAAATGAACAGAAACTGCAGATAAAAACGGAGGAAAAACAATGTCAGGGACAATTATCTGTTATGGAGATTCTAATACTTATGGTTATGATCCATGTGTGCTGGCAGGAGACCGCTATCCAGAAGAAGACCGCTGGGCAGAAATTCTGGAGAGGGAAACAGACTGGAAGATCGAGGATCACGGAATCTGCGGAAGATGTATTC
This sequence comes from Blautia sp. MSK17_66, assembly GCF_020538025.1. NCBI lineage: Bacteria > Bacillati > Bacillota > Clostridia > Lachnospirales > Lachnospiraceae > Blautia > Blautia sp. MSK17_66. Next base: position 21,061 of record NZ_JAJBNQ010000024.1, on the reverse strand, counting down.
CGCATACAGGAAGTCAGATTCGATTTGCCTGTGAACAGCTGAGAGACTGGCAGGATATGGATGCTCCTGTACAGCTGTGGATTATGCTTGGAACAAACGATCTTCTTCAGGAAAGACAGTTTACAGCAGAAGATACCGCACAGAGAATGGAGGATTTCCTTAAGAAGATCATGGCAGAGCCGGCAGTTTCTGACGGTAAGATCACTCTTCGTTTGATCGCACCGGCCCGGATGGAATACGGGGCCTGGGTAGATGAGGAACGGCTGTATCTGGAGTCGAGACGGCTTGGCGAAGAATACAGAAAAGTCGCAGAACGCATGGAGACAGATTTTACAGATGCAGGTAAATGGGAGATCCCGGTCGTGTATGACGGAGTCCATTTTTCAGAGAAAGGACACCATATATTTGCACAGAAAATACAGGAGGAACTTGCATGGTTAAGGTAGATCTGATCACGGGATTTCTGGGATCAGGAAAGACAACTTTTATCAAAAAATATGCCAGATATCTGATGGATCAGGGATATAATATAGGAATTCTGGAGAACGATTTTGGCGCTGTAAATGTGGATATGATGCTTCTGCGCGAACTGGAAGGAGAACAGTGTGAGCTTGAAATGGTGGCAGGAGGGTGTGACAAAGACTGTCACAGAAGACGATTCAAGACGAAACTGATCGCAATGGGAATGTGCGGATATGACCGCGTTCTGATCGAGCCCTCCGGAATTTTTGACATGGATGAGTTTTTTGATGCACTGCACGAAGAGCCGCTGGATCGCTGGTATCAGATCGGAAACGTGATCGCAGTGGTGGACGCCGGACTGGATGAGAAAATGTCAGAAGAAACAGATTATATCCTGGCTTCGGAGGTTGCAGATGCTGGCTGTATAGTCTTAAGCAAGACGCAGGAAGCTTCCGAAAAGTCCATAGAGAATACGGTAAAACATTTGAACAGAGCACTGAAGGCAGTTCACTGCAAGCGAAAGTTTGGAGAGGATGAAATCATCCGGAAAGACTGGGAACAGTTTGAAACAGAGGATTTTGAACGGATTCTGAACAGCGGATATATAGCGGAAGATTATGAAAAAATGAGTCTGGATGAGAAAGAAGTTTTTAAATCTCTGTATTTTATGGATCTGGAGATTTCGAGGGAAGAACTGCGTGATGCAGCACAGAAGATCATGCAGGATCCGGCGTGCGGGTCTGTTTTCCGTATTAAGGGATTTACACAGGAACCGGATGGAAACTGGACAGAACTGAATGCCACTCATCACGAGATAACTCAGTGTCCGATCGCGGAAGGACAGAAGGTCATCATAGTGATCGGGGAGCAGCCGAACGAAGAGATGATAAAGAAATATTTTGGAACAGATTAGTTTTTTTGTACATAAATGGAGGACTACAAATGGCAGTGAACACCAGAATTTTGTTTACGGATCTGGATGGTACTTTGTTGAATGACAATAAAGAAATTTCAGAAGGAAACAGAGCGGCAGTAGAAGAAGCACTCGCAGCGGGACACAAGATCGTAGTATCAACAGGAAGAGCTCTGGCGAGCGGACTCCAGATCGCGGAGCGCGTCGGACTTACAGGAGAGGGATGTTATGTCATCGCGTTTAATGGCGGACAGATCTATGATCCTTACCACAAAAAGACGATTCACGGAGTAACCTTCCCAAGAGATACAGCAGTTGAGATCTTTGAAAAAGCAGCAGAAAGAAATCTGTATATGCAGGCGTATTCAGATGAGGCAATCCTGACGATAGAGAACAGTGAACTGCTCCGGGAGTATGCGAAGATACAGAATCTGCCGTATAAACTTGTAAAAAATGCGAAAGATGCGATTATTCAGGATCCATATAAGCTCCTCGCGATTGACAAGGACAGGAGCAGATCTGAGGAATTTCAGGAGGAGGTTCTTGAGGGATATTCTGACACCGTGAGAAGCTTTTTCTCCAATGCCACTTATCTTGAGATCGTACCAAAGACGGTATCCAAGGGAGAAGCTGTCCGCTGGATGTGCGACTATCTTGGAATCCCGATTGAGAACTCTGTGGCTGCCGGAGATGCACAGAATGATATCGAAATGCTCAAGGCTGCCCATGTAGGTGCCGTGATGTGCAATGCATTTCCGGGGATTCAGGAATATGGCGATTATGTGACAGAAAATGACAACAATCACGATGGGGTTGCAGAGATCATCCGCAACTTTATCCTGTAAGGGATTTTGCTCCACATCTGTTTATTATGAAGTCTGGATAAGGTCTTCTGAGCAGAAATGTTCAGAGGATCTTTTTCTTTATAAAAAAATTACTTCCGGCAAAAACGAGTGACTTTACAGACAAATGCGAGTATAATAAAGCTATCTATGCCTGAATCCCAATAGCAGGCAGTATGTTTGATTAAAAGGAGAAATAGATGAGTAATACATTTGATTTCAGTTTTTATAAAGGAAAAAAGGTTCTCGTGACCGGGCATACAGGCTTTAAGGGCTCCTGGCTCTGCCGACTTCTTCTGAAGCTTGGCGCGGAAGTCACCGGATATGCACTGGAGCCGCCGACGCAGCCGGATCTTTTTCAGCTTCTGGATGTGGAATCGCAGATGCATTCTGTCACAGGAGACATCCGTGATCTGGAGAAACTGAAGCAGGTTTTTGCCGAGGCACAGCCGGAGATCGTACTTCATCTGGCTGCACAGCCGATCGTAAGGGAATCCTACAAAAATCCCGTATACACCTATGAAACCAATGTTATGGGAACGGTGAACATTCTGGAAGCAGTGCGACAGTGCAAAAGTGTAAAATCTTTTCTGAATGTGACAACCGACAAAGTATATCGAAATAACGAATGGGAATGGGGATACAGAGAGACCGATGAACTGGACGGCTATGATCCATACTCCAACAGCAAATCCTGTTCGGAACTGGTGACACACAGTTACGAGAAAGCTTTTCTTAAGGAGCTTGGGATTGCAGTATCTACAGCAAGAGCCGGGAACGTGATCGGTGGCGGAGATTTCGCAGCAGACCGTATCGTTCCTGACTGTGTAAGAGCCATCGCCGATGGAAAGAAGATCGCAGTCCGCAATCCGCATTCTACCCGTCCGTACCAGCATGTGCTGGAACCGCTGGGGGCTTATCTTATGATTGCCGGAAGCCAGTACGAGGACGCATCCCGTGCAGGTGCCTACAATGTGGGACCCGGAGATGATGACTGTATCACGACCGGTACACTTGCGGATCTTTTCTGTGAAGCCTGGGGAGAGGGAGCTTCCTGGGAAAATCTCTGTCAGGGAGGACCGCATGAGGCGAATTTCCTGAAACTGGACTGCTCCAGAATCCGCAGTACGTTTGGATGGAAACCGCACTGGCAGGTAAAGGAAGCCATCTTTCAGACTGTAAAATGGTATCAGGCATGGCTTGACGGAGATGATATGGCTGCATTTACGGATCGTCAGATCGAGGAATATCTGACACAAAACAGATAGAAAAGGAAAGAGTATGAAAAAAAACAGAGAAATTATCTGCGGACTGACAGCGTGGGTCCTGACAGTATGTTTTTTCCTGAGCTGCCTTCTGATTCCGGGACTTTCTGAGCGGATCAGTGAACATGGAAATATCAACATTCTGGTCTATGGAATGACGCTTGTCCTGTTCTGTATTTTGTTTCTTGCAGGAATGGCATGGAGTACATCCCGGCAAAATAACAGCCTGAAGCTGACTGAAAGCCCTGTGGTGAAGAAGACCGCATTGGTGTTCCTTCTTGGGTCACAGCTTCCGTTCTGGATCGTGTGCGTGACGAGGGAGACGGAGCAGGTAGGAACCGTATCGATGAAATATGGCTGGCATACACAGCCACTGGCAGTGATGATCCTTTTGTTTCTTGCTGAACTGGCAGTCTTTTTCTGGTTGTATGAGAATCTTTCTCTTACGGAGAAAAAGGGCGAATGGATCATCTGGCTTACCTATGCGGCACTGGTGATTCTGATCTTTTACTGTATGTACACGCCGAATATCTACGGAAGAGGAGAACAGGGTGATAATTATCACGCACATGCATATTTTAATTCCGTTTACAATGTGTATCAGGGAGTGCCGTATACACATAATGTGACAAGTATCTACGGTCATTACGGACTGTTTTTCAAGATTCCGATGAAACTGGTACATGGTGACTTCCGGGCATTTGTGCTGATGATGGCAGGGCTTGGAGCACTGACTTATATCGGGGCATTTCTGGTACTGCAGATGCTTGTAAGAAGCAGAATCCTCAGAGTGATTGCAGCATTTGCACTTGCGTTCCCTGTGCTTGGCATGCGCGGTGGATATTACTGGCAGGTGTGGCCGCACAGAGTGCTTTTTCCTGTGCTTCTGCTTCTCTATGGAACGGTGATCCTTAAGAAAAAACGGAGCAGTCTTCTGACTGCGGCTGGTGGATATCTGATCTGTCTTCTTGCGATTTTGTGGAATACGGAGACAGGCCTTCTTCTTACAGTATCCTGGGCGGGACTTTATATTTCAAGACTGCTCTCAAGAAAAAAATGGAAGATAAGAGAGCTGCTTTTTTCTATCGGTGCACAGGTAGCTGGCATGATCTTTGCCTTTACAGGTGCTTATGGAATCGTAAATATCTATAATCTTTCCAAGCACAGTCCGATGAATTCCGTGAGAGATTTTCTGATTCCGCTGCTCTCTGACGGCTATATGACAGACATCCTTCATCTGGATCTTCCGACCTATCCGAGTGCCTACATGGCGGTGATCACACTGTTTCTGACTGGTGTGGCGATGGGAATCGCCGGATGGTTCGGTGACAGGGAGGAACGCCGCTGGGAGACAGATTTGATTTTTATGCTCAGCATCGGGGCTCTTGGATGTCTGGTCTATTATATGAACCGTCCGTCTTATCACAACCTTGACTGTATCAGTATTTCTGCTGTTCTTCTGGCAGCTTATCTGGCACAGCACGGACTGGATTTTGTGAAAAAAAATGGCTGGAAAAACATCGCCCGTATCACTTTTTATGAGGTTGTGCGTGGCGGGATCGGGGTCATCTGTGCGGCTTCTGTGCTTGCAATGGGAACAGGAGCAATCCTGCAGTTTTCACAGAACAGCAAGATCAAAGAAAACTTCCATAATACGGCGGAGTTTGAGGATTTTGCACAGCAGATTGCAGCCATTGTGCCTGCAAACACACATGGATTTGGTCTGAACGTAGCTGAGGTTTACAGCATGCTTCGCTGGAGTACACAGTGTTTTACCATGGATTTCAGTGATATGGCAGTCCGCCCGGATTCTCTGAAGGAGCTGAAAGAGCAGCTTGAAACAGAGGATGCGCCGGCAGTTTTTACAAATAAATCTTCACTGGGAATCTGGAAAAGAAATGATCCAAAGACCTACCAGTGGTTCTGTGACAATTATAAACTGAACGAAACTTTTTCATTTTATAATGAGGAATTCAGATACTTTACAAAACGATGATAAAGGAGAAAAATATGTTTGAAGAAATGACAGAAAAACAGGCGAGAGAAGAAATTCTCAAACTGACAAAGGAATATTGTGAGAAGTATCACAATCAGAAGAAACCGTACGAAAAAGGAGACCGTATCCCATACGCATCTCGTGTCTATGATGCAGAAGAGATGGTGAATCTTGTGGACAGCTCTCTGGAGTTCTGGCTGACAGCCGGACGTTATACAAATGAATTCGAGCATGAATTTGCGAAGTACCTGGGCGTAAGATACTGCTCTCTGGTAAACTCAGGTTCTTCCGCGAATCTTCTTGCGTTTATGACTCTGACTTCCCCGCTTCTCAAAGAGCGTCAGATCCTTCCGGGAGATGAGGTTATCACAGTTGCGGCAGGTTTTCCGACAACCGTAGCGCCGATCATCCAGTACGGTGCAGTTCCTGTTTTTGTCGATGTGGCGATTCCGCAGTACAACATTGATCCGCAGCTTCTGGAGGCTGCATATTCTCCAAAGACAAAGGCAGTCATGCTGGCACACACACTTGGAAATCCGTTTGACCTTAAGGCAGTCAGAGATTTCTGCAAAAAACATAATCTCTGGCTGGTGGAAGATAACTGCGATGCACTGGGTTCTGTCTATACCATCGATGGTGAGGAAAAACTGACAGGAACGATAGGTGATATCGGAACTTCCAGCTTTTATCCGCCGCATCATATGACAATGGGTGAGGGTGGTGCTGTTTATACGGACAATCCGCTTCTCAACAAGATCGCGAGATCTTTAAGAGACTGGGGAAGAGACTGTATCTGTGCACCGGGACAGGATAACCTGTGCGGACATCGTTTTGACCGCCAGTACGGTGAGCTCCCGGTAGGTTACGACCACAAATATGTATATTCTCATTTCGGATATAACCTCAAGGCGACGGATATGCAGGCTGCAGTCGGCTGTGCACAGCTTAAGAAATTCCCGTCTTTTGTAGAGCGAAGGATCCATAACTTCAATTATCTGAGAGAGGCACTTAAAGGAACGGAGGACAAGCTGATCCTTCCGACAGCATGTGAAAACTCCAGACCGAGCTGGTTTGGCTTTCTTATCACCTGTAAGGAGGGCGTTGACAGAAACAAACTTGTTCAGGAGATTGAAGCCAGGGGTGTTCAGACACGTATGTTGTTTGCAGGAAATCTGACAAAACATCCATGCTTTGACCAGATGCGTGCAGCAGGTAAGGGCTATCGTATTTCTGGAAGCCTGGAAAATACAGACCGCATCATGAAGGATACCTTCTGGATCGGTGTTTATCCGGGAATGACAGATGAGATGCTTTCAGCAATGGCAGACGCGATCAAAGAAGCTCTGAACTGATTTACAGTAGAATGGAGAAAATATGATTTTAGATGAAAGACTTCGCTGGATGGGCTTCTGGATGCTGGATAAGATGAAGGGCGGAAAGATTCGGGAATATTATGATCAGATCCGCTATGCCTGGAAAGAGGGCAGTTCCATCGAGGAGACAGACAAAAGGATCCGGGATCTGATCGCACATGCAGTCAGAACGACTGATTTCTACAAGGATTATCCGGAAGATATCGCACTTAGAGATCTTCCGGTGGTAAATAAGGATACATTTCGTCAACAGTATGACCGTTTTATCTCTTCTACATACAAAGACGCACCGGACAACCGGGTGATGTGTACCAGCGGTTCTACGGGAACTCCTCTCCGCATGATCCAGAACAGGGACAAGATCCGGCATAATACAGCAGGCGGTATTTTCTTGGGAGCGGCAGCAGGATATTACATAGGCATGAAGGAAGCTTTTATCCGTGTGTGGGTAAACAATGTCAGAAAAAGTAAATTTCAGCTGATCCAGGAAAACATGATCATGATGGACAGCTCCCGCATGGATGAGAAGGCACTGTCCGAAATGTTCCGCACGATCGAGAAGAAAAAGGTGAAATGTCTTGTCGGATATTCCTCCGCTCTGGGTGAGCTGAGTGATTATATCCGAAAATCCGGCACAGACTGCAGCAACTGCAGTGTCAGAGCGATCATTCCGATCTCCGAGACAATGCCGGAACCGGTGCGAAGGACTCTGGAAAAGCAGTTCGGCTGTCCTGTAAGGGCATGGTATTCCAATGAGGAAAACGGAATCATGGGACTCCAGAATGAGGAGAATGAAGGGTATCATATCGACACAGAAACCTACTATTATGAAATCCTCAAGATGGACTGCGATGAACCGGCGGAACCGGGAGAACTGGGACGTATCGTGATCACGGATCTTTTCAACTATGCATTTCCGATCCTGCGTTATGATAACGGAGATACAGCAGTGGCTGTCCGCAAAGAAAAAAACGGACGTTTCAAGCTGTATCTGTCGGAGCTTTACGGACGCAGAAGTGATCTGATCTATGACTGCAAAGGCAATGCGGTGACACCCTATATCATCACCAATAATCTCTGGGATATTGAGGGAGTGAAGCAGTACCGCTTTATTCAGGAAGATGTAAAGGATTACACGATCTGGCTGAACGGAGATCCGGCGAAGATGGATCAGAAGGAGATACTTGGAAGGATCTGCCCGTATCTTGGCGAGGAAGCAAGGATCAAAGTAGAGATCGTGGATGAGATTCCGGTTCTGGCCTCCGGAAAGCGTAAATACATAGAGAATCGCTGTGAGAAATATAAGGATCACAGGGGAATCTGTGGCTGACAGAGAGGCGGGAAACAGATTGGAAAAAAAGGAACAGAAAAAAAATATTGCAGTAAACACGCTGTATACTATGGGCGGGCTGATCTTTATGAATGCAGTTCTGCAGATTGTGATCACACCGCTTCTTAACAGAGTTATGGGAGCAGAGCAGCTTGGAGGTCTTCTTTATATCACAGGACTGATCGCAATTGTGTGTCCTTCCGTCGGACAGGCACTGAACACCAGTCGTCTTGTGGTACGGAGAAATTTTGCCGTGACAAACGGGGATTATGACTGGATCCTGCTTGTATTCGGGGCCATCGGAAGCGGTGTCGCACTCTGGATGTCGAGGAACAGCCTGGAAGGTCCTGTTATGGCAGTTGGAGTCTTTGTGCTGTTCATGTTTACTGTATTTCGATATTATGGCGATGTGGAATATCGTCTGAATCTGAATTACCAGAGATATTTCATTTATTATCTGCTGATCGGGCTTGGATATCTTGCCGGGTTTGGTGTGTATTATGTGACAGGTCAGTGGGTGTGGATCTATCTGATCGGAGAGGGGGCAGCCCTTGTCTTTGTGGGACTGACAGGAAGTATTTTTCATCAGTTTTTTCAGAGAAGCCAGTATTTTTCGACAGCACTGGGCAGAGGATTCTTTCTTACGCTGTCGTATCTGATCACAAACACGACTATGAATATGGATCGCCTTGTGATCAAGCAGGTTCTGGGAAATGAGCAGGTTACCTGGTATTACGTGGTCTCTCTGATCGGCAAGACTCTGGTGCTTCTGATCGCTCCGATCAACACGATCGTGATCTCCTATCTGACCAGGAGAAAGGAACTTCTGACACGATCTCAGTTTGGAAAGGCAGTTCTTGCAGGCGGTGGCGTGAGCTTTGTGTTCTTCCTTGCCTGTCAGGTGGGAACTCCATTATTTGTATGGCTTTTTTACAGAAATCTCTATGATTCGGTCAGGGGACTTGTCACAGTGGTAAACCTTGCACAGATCCTGGGACTGTTTTCCGCATTTTTATTTATTCTGGTACTTACATTTACAGATGAAAAATGGCAGCTGTGGATCCAGCTTGCACATTTTGTAATCCTGCTGGTCAGCTCTGTGCTGGCGGCAAGGGCATACGGTATGATTGGTTTTGCCTGGGCGTCCCTCGGGGCGAACAGCCTCAGAGTGGCAGCAGTCATTATTCTGGGACTGTTAAAGGCAGGAAAGGACAAAGGAGGCAGCAATGCAGACAGGTGAAGTTCTGAGAAGAGTGGCATTTAATCTTCTCGATGCTGCAAAAGGCGGCAGACTCAAAAAATTAAAAGAAGTAAATAAACGGGAGATCGTGGAGGGTGTCACAGAAGAATATGTGGACCGCAGGCTCCACATTCTTCTGGATTATGTAAAGGAACATTCTCCTTATTATAAGGATCACTCGGAATGGATGGAGCTGCAGGACTTTCCTGTGATGACCAAGGGTGATTTTATCGAAAATTATGACCAGGTTCTTGTGGACAACAGCAAGGAGCAGGGGAATCTCTATCGCTTAAGTACAAGCGGCTCTACGGGAACTCCGTTTACCGTACTCTGCGACGGGGACAAAATGAGCAGAGTCAACATGAATTTTATTTCCTGTATGGAACTGAATGGTTTTCGTATGGGAATGAAGCGCGGAGAGTTCCGTGCGTGGATAAAGGGAAAAAATACAATCAGTAAGTGGAAATCTTTCAAAAATAATCTGATCATGGTGGATATCTCTAATATGGGAGACGATTCCCTGGACAAAATCTGCCGGGATATCGAGAAACAGAAGATACAGGTGCTGGTTACTTACTCCAGTGCGCTGACAGCACTGACACAGTACATCAGAAGAACAGGAAGAGACATCAGCAAGTGGTCAGTGGAGATGGTCTTTTCCATGGGAGAGGCACTGCCGCAGGAGACCTATGATCTGACAAAAGAACTGTTTGGATTTTCTCCGGTCCGTTCTTATGGAAACAATGAAAATGGTTTTATTGCGATCCAGCTTGATGAGGATCCGGAATATACCATTGACCTCTACAATTTTTATCCGGAGATCCTGAAGCTGGACTGCGATGAGCCGGCAGAAGAAGGAGAACTGGGAAGGATTGTGGTGACAGATTATTACAATAAGACTTTTCCTATGGTCCGTTATGATACCGGTGATACGGGAATCATGAGAATGTATAAGGATGATAAGGGCAGGATGCATGGAAAATATGTCGAGATCTATGGCCGAAGAGGTTCTCTGATGTACAACACCAAGGGCGAACCACTCTCCATCCATGTATTTATGAATACGCTTCTCAAATTCGAGGGCATTGTCTATCAGGCGAAATGTATCCAGTGGGGAGAGAAGGATTACGAACTTCTTGTCAATGCAGACAGAAAAAAATTGGATGAAGAAGAACTTCTTGCAGCATACCGTCATTATCTCGGTGAAGATGCCGATATAAAGACAACCTATGTCGATCAGATCCCGATCCAGGCCTCCGGCAAGTTTATGGTATGCGAAAACAAATGGGACGGAAGGAAACAGGCGTAATGAAACAGAAAGTATCTGATTATATAGCTGAGTATATTGCACAGTGGGGAATCCGGGATGTGTTTACAGTGACCGGCGGCGGTGCCATGCATATGAATGATGCCTTCGGTCATCATCCGAAGCTTCACTGTACCTATCAGCATCATGAGCAGGCGTGTGCGATGGCAGCGGAGGCATACGCACGGATGGATAACCGTATGGCTGCTGTCTGTGTGACGACAGGACCCGGGGCAACAAATGCCATCACAGGCGTCCTGGGCGGCTGGATGGATTCCATTCCGATGCTGGTTTTTTCCGGACAGGCGAGATATGCGACAACCGTCCCGGCAAGCGGGCTTCCGCTTCGAAGCATGGGCGTTCAGGAGTGTAATATTGTCCCGGTGGTTTCTTCTATTACAAAGTATGCACATATGATCGTTCATCCGGAAGATATCCGCTATCATCTGGAGAAGGCACTTTATATGGCAGTTACAGGAAGACCTGGACCGGTCTGGCTGGATATTCCTCTGGATGTACAGGGGGCTGTCATTGAGACAGAAAATCTGAGAGCTTATGATTCGGCAGAAAATCCGGAGCAGAAACCACAGGAGATCTCACAGGAGATAATAGAGAAGATCCTTGATAAGATTGAGGAAAGTCATCGTCCGGTACTGTCACCGGGAAATGGTGTCCGTCTTGCCGGTGCGATCGGGGAATTCCATGAACTTGTAGAACTTCTCGGCGTACCGGTTGTGACAGGAATGAGCAGTGTAGATGCACTGGAATCCGACCATCTGTATTTTGCGGGCCGGAGCGGCGGAACAGGAACGAGAGCAGGAAATTTTGCCCTGCAGAACAGTGATGTGCTGCTTTCCATCGGAAACCGTCAGGGATTTACACAGACAGGTTTCCAGTATCAGGACTGGGCGAGAGAGAGCTATACGATCCTGAATGATATTGATGAAAATGAATTAAAGAAGCCAAGTCTCCATGTCAGCCTTCCGGTTGTCGGAGATGCGGGGGAACTGATCCGTGGACTCCTTACGGAGGCAAAGAAGCGTGGAGCAGATAAAGGACATCCGTTGTTTAAGGGAGAGGACTGGAGAAACCAGTGCCTTCTCTGGAGAGAAAAATATCCGGTCGTAACACAGAAACATTATGAGACACAGGAAGAGGGCTGCACAAATATCTATGCTTTCTATGAAGAACTTTCCAAAGCCATGAAGGAAGATCAGAATCTCATGGTCAGTGTGGGAACTTCCAGGGTGGCAGGCAGCCAGGCCTTTCAGGTTAAAAAAGGGCAGCGTTTTATCACAAATCCAAACACGGCGTCTATGGGCTTCTGTCTTCCTGCGGCGACAGGGATCGCAGTGGCACAGCCGGGCAAACCGGTTGTCTGTGTGACAGGTGAGGGAAGTCTGCAGATGAACATTCAGGAAATGCAGACAATCCGTCATAATCATCTGCCGGTGAAGCTGTTTGTGATCAACAACCAGGGCTACCATTCAATCCGACAGACACAGCAGAGTTATTTTGCTCCGCCGTTAGTCGGAGTGGGAGAAGAGAGTGGAGATTTAAGCTTTCCGGATCTTTCCAGGATTATGCCGGCCTACGGATTCCCGTACAGGGCGGTTCATTCTGCAAAGGAACTCCCAGAGGCAATCAGGGAAGTGCTGGATGCAGACGGAGCTTTTGTCTGTGAGGTCTTTGTGACAAAATACCAGAAGACGGAGCCGAAGACTTCGGCGAAGAAGCTTCCTGATGGAAGCATGATCTCCGCACCGCTTGAGGATATGTATCCGTTTCTTGACAGGGAAGAACTGGAAGCAAATATGTACATCCCTCTTCCGGAAAAAATGCGTCAATGATGAGTCGGCAGAACAGATGGAGAAAGAGATGAAGAAAATTGTTGTTACAGGAGCCACCAGTATGATCGGTTCGGCTCTGATCGAAGAATGTGTAAAACATGACATAGAAGTCTATGCAGTTCTGCGGTCGGCTTCCGGGAAGCAGGACCGTCTGCCGGACAGCAGCCTTGTACACTTAATAGACAGCAGTCTGGAAACTCTGGAGGAACTTCCAGAACTGATTCCACAGGGATGCGATACCTTTTATCATATTGCCTGGGGGAATACGGGAGAGAACCGCAACAGAAGTACAGAATTACAGAGCAGGAACATAGGCTATACACTGGCGGCGGTGAGAGCGGCAAATGCACTTGGCTGTAAACGCTTTATCGGGGCGGGTTCTCAGGCAGAGTACGGTCCGATGGATGTGGAAAGAATCTCACCGGACAGTCCGACGAATCCATCTACACCGTACGGTGCAAGCAAGCTGGCATCCGGCCATCTCGCGGGAATGCTCTGCCGGGAACTGGGGATGGAATGTATCTGGCCGAGGATTTTCAGTGTTTATGGGATCCATGAGAAGGAAACGACGATGATCGCTTCGGGACTTCGCAGGATGCTGAAGGGCGAACCGACAGAATTTACTCCGGCAATGCAGCGGTGGGATTATCTGTACAGCAAGGATGCAGGCCGCGCCTATTACCTGATCGGTGAAAAGGGCAGGGACAAAGCGGTATACTGTATCGGAAGCGGAGAAGCACATCCTCTTCGGGAATATATCCTCAAGATGGCAGAACTTACCGGAGCAGAAGAAACAGGTATTGGTGTAAGACCATACCCGCCGGGGGCAGTGATGAATCTTTGTGCAGACACAGAATCTCTGAAGAGAGATACTGGATTTGTGCCGGAATATACCTTCGAAGAGGGAATCAGAGAAACGATCGACTGGATCAGAAGCCAGGAAACAGGAGTATAAATAAAAATGAAGAAAAAAATTTCGGTGGTGATCCCCACCTATAATGAAGAGGCAAATGTAGTACCTCTGGCCAAAGCAGTGTCGGAAGTCATGGAGCGTGATCTTAAGGAGTATGATTATGAGATACTGTTTATTGACAATCATTCCAAAGACAATACCCAGGCACTGCTTCGGGGGCTGTGTGCCAATAACAAAAAGATCAAGGCAATCTTTAATGCCAAAAACTTCGGACAGGCACGTTCTCCGGTATACGGAATGAAGCAGGCCTACGGAGACTGTGTCGTGCGTATGTGTGCGGATTTTCAGGATCCGGTTGACATGATTCCGAAATTTGTGCGTGAGTGGGAGCAGGGAACAAAGATTGTGATTGGAGTCAAAAGTGCCAGCAAGGAGCGTAAAGGTATGTACTGGATCCGTTCCTGCTATTACAAGATGATCAACAAGATCACAGATATTGACCATATTGAGCAGTTCACCGGATTCGGACTCTATGACAGGAAGTTTGTAGATGTGGTCCGTGATCTCCATGATCCGCTTCCATATCTCCGCGGAATCATCGCAGAACTCGGCTTTGATTATAAAGCGATTGAGTATACGCAGCCGAAACGTCGTGCAGGTAAAAGTAAGAATAATTTTTACAGTCTGTATGATTATGCCATGATTGGGATCACCTCTTATTCAAAGGTAGTCATGAGGCTGGCGACGTTTGCCGGATTTATCATCGGTGGTCTGAGTCTGGTTGCGGCCATTGTCTATCTGGTACTGAAGCTGATGTACTGGGATCGTTTTTCAGCCGGTGTTGCACCTATGGTCATCGGCATGTTCTTCCTTGGGGCACTGCAGCTGTTCTTTATTGGTTTCCTTGGAGAATATGTGCTCAGTATCAACAGCAGGGTTCTTGACCGTCCTCTTGTAGTGGAAGAAGAGCGTCTGAACTTTGAAGAAGATGAGACAGAGGAGCAGAAAAACGTATGAAAGAAAAAGCAGTAAAAAAACAGAGCTTCCTGAATCGCAAAAAAGCGGAATGGAAGGAAATGAGACTCTGGAATGCAGATGAACTGTGCAGGGTGGACTGGATTGTTTCCATCCTGATCCTGACGGTATTGTTTTTTACCTGTGTACATTCAGATGTAAAACTGACCGGAAACAGATCTTTCCTGATGTATAAGCACTTTACGGATTTTTATCAGGCAAGCTATGAGCAGTCCGGCGGTTACTGGGCGAATTATCTGCCAAGCACCTTTATCGCCTATGCAATCTGGAACCTGCCGCTTTATCTGACAGGGCATGTTCCGGAGGCAATCCTTACAAACAGCTTTGTCAATCTGATGTGGTACAAGCTTCTGCCGGTGATCATTTATTTTATCACGGCACAGCTTATTTATCATATTGGTAAAGAAATGGGATTTGGAGAGAAAAAATCTCTCCTGTGCAAATTTGCCTTTCTGGTATTTCCGATGGGTGTCTTCAGCCAGTTTATCTTCAGCCAGTATGACATCTTTACCGTATTCTTTATGGTACTGGGGCTGTATTTCTTCCTGAAAAACAAAATGTGGCAGTTTGCACTGGCGTTCGGAATGGCGAGTACGTTCAAATATCATGCGGTACTGTACTTTGCGGCGCTGCTTCTTCTGAAGGAGAAAAAAATCCGCAATCTGATCCGCTATACCGTGATCATGGCAGTTCCCCTTATGGTAGAAATCCTGCCGAATCTCAGTTCCGATGCATTCCGCAGAAATGTGTTTGGGTTCAGTGCACTTGAATATGTCAAAAAACCATTTAGTGTAGGCTTTTTCAGCGGGATCAACCTGATGGCGGCGGTTGCGGCCTTTGTGCTGGTCTGGGCTTATCAGAAAAAAGTGGACAAAGATGCCATAGCTTCCTGGACAGTATTTTTCTGTGTGGCAGTGAGTTTTTCTGTGTTCGGATTTTCCACCTGGAATCCACAGTGGGTACTTCTAATGGCACCGTTCCTCGTTTTGAATATCTTTATGAACGAGAATGGAAATCTGCTTCTGATGATTACGAACATCTTTATGTTGGCGATGTATATTTTCTGCAGCCAGAGCATGGTAGATGAAAGAGTTCTGAATGGCGGAATCCTGAAATATATTCTTAAGGACAGGAATTTTGCCGTGCGTATGTGGGATGTTTACCGATTCCATGATCAGGAGCTTCTCTGTACAGCGATGTGGATCGTGCTTCTTCTGTATGTTGTCTTTGGCCATCCTCGTTATCACAGTAAAAAAGGCAGTACGATCTCCAGAGGTCTGGTGTGGCAGATCCGTGCAGCCTTCCTCTTTGGAGTGGCAGCCTTTGTACTTCCGATGTCTGTCTGTGCAATGGGCGTTCTGCAGGGCAAAACAGTCTTCTTTGACAACAGCCGCCAGAATATGGAGATGGAAAATGTCGTCATGCTGGAACGTGATCATCCGATCATCCAGGAACTTACCGCAGATGGAAAAGAGATCACGGGTATCAAGATCCGTGTATATACAGAGACAAATCTTGATCTCTACGGCCTGAAAGTGGTACTTCGCGATAAGGATTCCGGTGAGGTGCTTTATGAGAGCGAGGGCGATACTTACGGTCTCAAAGAAAATACGGCACTTTACTCCTTCCTGACGCATTCGGTAGAAGTGGAGAGCGGAAAAACTTATCAGCTTGAGATCACAACTGATGCACCGCAGAACAGCGGAATCGGCTTGTATTGTGTCACAGCAGGTAAATCCCCGGAACAGCTTGTCCAGCCGCACGATGAAGAGCACCCGGAAAAACGCAGCCTTCAGATGTGTGTTACAGGAATTGAGTAAAAGAGCTGGAAATTTTTATCAGAATTTTTATAAAAATTTTGTAAAGTTGTGTTAAAATTCAAATGGATGTGTTATAATGGTCACATAGACAACCGGATTGGTTGAATATAAGCATCCAAAATAAACAGCAAAGGGGATGGGACTATGAAATTTATTATTAGTGGAAAGAACATCACAGTATCCCAAGGACTCAGAACAGCCGTTGAGGACAAACTCGGTAAACTGGAGCGTTATTTTACTCCTGACACAGAAGTTATCGTAACTTTAAGTGTCGAAAAAGAAAGACAGAAAATCGAGGTTACAATCCCGGTAAAAGGAAATATCATCAGATCCGAGCAGGTAAGCAACGATATGTATGTATCCATCGATCTGGTAGAGGAAGTTATCGAGCGTCAGCTTCGTAAATACAAAAATAAAATCGTAGACAAACAGCAGGCCGCAGCCAATTTCCAGAAGGAATACATTGATAGAGATTATGAGGAGGATGATGAGGTTAAGATCATCCGTACCAAGAAATTCGGTATCAAGCCAATGTATCCGGAAGATGCATGTGTACAGATGGAACTTCTGGGACACAACTTCTTCGTATTCTTTAACGCAGAGACAGAGCAGGTAAATGTTGTTTACAAACGTAAAGGCAATACCTACGGTTTAATAGAGCCGGAGTTCTAAGTCTGAAGTGGAATCGAGGTTGAAGCACTTCTTAAACATTAAATAAAACGTAAACGCAGTCCCATCTCTCTTAGGAGGGATGGGACTTGTTGGTAAAAAGGGCTGCTGTGGACAGCAGCGAAAAGGGAAAGGAATCATGAATAACAAGAAAAACCTGAAAATGAAACCCGTAGGCAGCGAATATATGGAACAGTACAATGCCCTTCTACGCTATGTGTTCCAGGTGACAGAACAGGAACTGAGTTCCATCGGATGGCAGGAACGTGAGATTATCCGTGCCAAATTTCCAACCATGGAAAAGGCAGATGTGATCGGATGGTTTGATGATGACAATCTTGTTTCTCAGGTGGCAGTCTACCCTATGCAGGCACGTATTTTTGGTAAAACCTATGCCATGGGCGGTCTTACCGGAGTCGGAACCTACCCGGAATACTCCAACATGGGTCTGATGCACAAGCTTCTCGAGCAGGCACTCAAGAACATGAAGGAGCATGGCCAGGATATCTGTTATCTGTATCCATATTCCATTCCATATTACCGTCGCAAGGGCTGGGAGATTATCTCGGACAAAATCTCCTATGAGATCAAGGATTACCAGCTTCCGAAGAACCATCAGGTTCCGGGGGATGTACGCCGCGTTGATACTGAGGGCGAAGAACTGAAGGCAGCTTATAACCGCTATGCCATGCGGACACACGGTGCGATCCTCCGTGATGATCTGGCATGGAATGAGTACTGGCTGTGGGACTCCGATGATATTATGGCAGCCGTCTACTATAACGAGAATAATGAACCGGACGGCTATGTGATCTACTGGATCGCGAAGGAAGTTTTTCATATCAAGGACATGATCTTCAATAATGAAGAGGCAAGAACCGGACTGTGGAATTTCGTTGCGGCACACTTTTCCATGATCAATCAGGTGGAGGGCGATACCTACACCGATGAACCACTGGCATTTCTTCTGGAGGATGCAAGTATCAAGGAAATAATCTCACCATACTATATGGGAAGAATCGTAGATTTTGTCTCCTTCATCGAGAAGTATCCGTTTAAACCGAGCGTTCTTGACCGTGAATGGAAGTTTAAGCTGATCGATCCGGTCATGGAATGCAATCAGGGAAATTTCAGCCTGACGATCTCCAGAGAAGGCTGTGGTCAGGTGGTCCGGATTATGGAACCCTGCCAGGATGAGATAAATATCCAGACCATGACTACTATGCTGATGGGCTACAAACGCCCTGAATATCTTGCAAGGATCGGAAGGATTAAGGCAGCCGAGTGGACCATCGACATGCTTGAAGATGCGATCGAGCAGCAGACACCGTACATATCGGATTATTTCTAAGATTAATGATTTAATGAAAAAGATTACAGAAATTGCACCGTATGCTTGCAGAAAAGGAACAAAATGAAAGAATATAACTATATTTCTGTTCTGGACGGATTTTTGAGAGCGAAAATATATCTGTGGATGATAAATGTTATTCTCTATGTAAGGTCATTTCGTGTAGCGGAAATTTTTCTGCTGGCTGGAATACTATTGATGGGAGTCAGCATATTGTGTTCTTCTGCTATAAACAGAAAAAGATGGATAACTTCCTGGATGATCAGTTTCTGTGCCTGCTTTATTTATCTTATCTGCTATATTCTGGAAGGTTATGCAGGGGTGATCATACCGATGGGAGGAATATCGGAAGCAGATTCTAATCCAGCAAATGGAATTATTATGATGTTATATACTGCGGTGTTTTGGGGCGTGGCAGTGGCAGTTCGTATTGTGTCAGGCATTTTTTGTTCGGTGATGAATAAACCTGGTTCTTCCAGGAGGAACACATATTTATGAGAAAAAAGAAGGTACTGTAGAGTCATCGAACATGATGATTTTACAGTACCTTCTTTTATTTTGAGAATTATTTATTTGTTTCCAGCTGCTCAATCATACGCTTGATAATCTGTTCAGCTTCCTCAGGTTTGTAGTAAACATCCGGATCCATATTTGTCAGGAAGTTCTGGAAGATCTGCAGGATAAATGGTTCCGTGATCGCAAAGCACATATGATCTCCGGAATTTGTCTGGTAAGTGAGTGAACAGGTGTTGCCACAGAGACACATGCGAAGATTCTCAGACAGATGATTCAGAGGCTTCTTTAACAAAGCTTAGCAAGAATTCTCCTACCTCTTCAGGTAGTGAGATGAATTGTGGAGCTGAGCATAAATGCTCAAAAGAATCTTGTAAATAAAGAGAAGAAACACTTGTTCTGATAGCGGGTTTGTATTATAATAGAGCAGAAAGAACAAAATGTTCAAAGACAATGATTGAAATCATTTATCAACATATAGAAATAAGACTAACTATTAAAAGTCAAGCCTTAAAATGATATTTTTTGAATAAAGTACAGAAATGTATTTTATATATATTTGGAACTTAGTTAGAGTTCCTTGAACCTTGAAAACTGCATGACAAAAAGAGCATCGTGATAGGTGCTCAAAAAGGAGTATTGAATTAGAAAGATTTAAGCTGCTTTTATGTATTGCTGCTTTGTTTTTTCAAGATGATAAATTACTCGAACCAATTTTTTTGCAGCGTGCGATATGGCAACATTGTAATGCTTACCTTCCGCTCGTTTTTTAGCAAGATAGGCTGCAAATGTTGGATCCCAGTGGCAGACATACTTGGTGGCATTGTACAGAGCGTATCGCAGGTATCTGGATCCACGTTTTTCCATATGTGCGTAAGCACCATCTAGTTGTCCAGATTGATATGTTGATGGCGAAAAGCCGGCATAAGCTAAGATTTTATCAGGAGAATCAAAACGACTGAAATCATCAATCTCGGCAATGATCATGGCTCCCATGCGATAACTGATTCCAGGAATACTGAGAATCGGGGAGTTGATTTTATCCATGATGATTTTGATTTCATTTTCGATTTCGTCAATCTCGGAATCAAGTTCCTGAATCAACTTGATGGTGTGTTTTAGTTCAAGTGATTTCGCTGGCATATTTGAGCCGATAGAAGCTCTTGCAGCATCTCTAAATGTGATTGCTGTTTCCTTGCCGTAATGACCTTTTGAGGATTCAGAAAGTAGATTGGTAAGTCTGGTAAGGTGAGCATTGGCTACTTGTTTTGCACCGGGAAATTCAGAGCGCATTGCATAAACAGATGCCATATGAAGTTGAGGAACCAGCTTTTCCAATTCAGGAAAAAGAATACAGACAAGTCTGGAAATGGAAGTTTTTAGTTTTGCACGTTCTTTTACCTTATCAAAACGATAACGGATTAATGACTTTAGTTCCTCGTTGTGGTAAGATGTGTCTGAGTAGGACTTTAAGTTCACATCAGACATTAGCATGGAAGCAATCGTGCGGGCATCTACTTTATCCGTTTTCGTCTGTCTAAGGCTTAGACTTTTTCTGTATAGATTGGTATGTAACGGATTGATAACATAGGCGGGCAAACCTTTATCAATGAGATATCCAAGAAGATTGTAACTGTAATGTCCAGTGGCTTCCAGTCCTACTTTTATTTTTGTTACGTCATCCATAACGGATTCAATCTTTTGATAAAGTTCACTAAAGCCATCTAAGTTGTTGGAGATGGTAAATGCTTTAAATAACACTTCTCCATCAGCGTTGGTGATAAAGCAATCATGCTTATCTTTAGCAACATCAATTCCTACGTAAATCATAATAAATCTCCCTTGAAATGTATTAATTATTAATGCTGTTTTAGAACCACAGGGTGCTCCTTGCGATTGTAACCTCGTTCTAAATAAACCGTCATGCGGTATCTAACTGATTAACAAATGAACAAAGAGACTGTGGTTGGAGCCTTACTTAAACCATCGAGTGGTAGGTGAAAAAAAAACAATCCACAGCATCTTATATATCATAGTCGAACCTACAGAAGAGGTAAAGAAAAGACTATGACTTAATAGTTATAAAGACCTTGGAGAAGGTCCCTAAAAACCACTACTATATAATACGAGGTGAGGAAAATAAACCGGGCAGTAAAAATAAGAATCTATCCAAATGCAGAACA
>NZ_JAJBNQ010000023.1:0-70481 GCF_020538025.1 Blautia sp. MSK17_66 | reverse complement strand
ACCTATGACCCTCTGCTTGTAAGGCAGATGCTCTCCCAGCTGAGCTAAGATCCCACTTTCCTGTGTCTGCTGCTTCTGCTCTCTCAGGAGTTTCTCTCGCAACCGACTTCGTTAGTATACTATGCGTTTCGCAAAGTGTCAACACTTTTTTTAATTTTTTTGAATTTTATTTTTATTTACAAATTTCCTACTATTTTATCCTTGATGATCGCAAGGATCTCTCGTGGAACATAGATGAATAATCTCCAGCTCCGGTACTTTGCCGGAATCGGATAAATTCTCCTGCAGCCGCACTTCCTGCCGATCGCCACTCCACGAAATACATGGAAATGATTGGTGACAATACCTATGGATGCATCCAAAGTACCAATCTTCTCCAGGCTGAAATCCAGGTTCTCTTTCGTGTTGGTCGATCTGTCCTCAAGGATCAGTCGTGAACCATCGATCCCATGTTCTGTAAGATAACGGTACATTGCTTCCGCCTCGCTGATCTGTTCTCCCTGCCCCTGTCCACCGGAAAGAACAGCCCTCGTCCTCGGGTTCTCCTCAAGGTAACGCAAAGCCCTCCTGGTTCGTTCCAGAAGGGCTTTGGATAACCGTGTGCCTGCCACATAGGCACCAAGCACGATAATATAATCCAGATCTGTCCGGACTTTCATTATCTTCCACAGCAATGTTTGTATTTCTTACCGCTGCCGCACGGACAAGGATCGTTACGACCGATCTTATGCGGTTTTACAACTGTGCCGGACTTCTTCTGCTCCATGTACAGTTCCTTACGTTTCTCCTCTGTAAAGATTGCATCCCACTGAGGAAGCTGATACAGCCAGTCTGCCTTGGCATCAACCATATTCTTGTAGAGAAGCTCTTTATCAAAAGCCAGAGTTACTCTGGTATCCTCATCCATTGTCTCGATCGGGTTCGGGATCTTAAGGCTGTCATTGATTCCATCCAGGAATCCAACCATAGTCAGTACGTCCTGTCCGTATTTCTCAGCCAGTTCCTTAACGGTACCGCTTACAACCTCATCCGGATTGGAAAGAAGCTGCTCATAGATTCCCTTCTCGATGTTGAAATAATTTGCCCAGAATCTCTGGAGCTGATTGCGGTCTGCCTGCTGATCATAAGCAATTGAACGCCACTGCTCTAAGATTGTTTTATCACTCATTTGTTTCATCCTCTTTTCAAAAATTTTGCCTGTGCCCCATTATAGCATCTTTTCTTCCAAAAAACAAATCCCTTTTTATACAAATCTCAAGAAAGTTGTATAAAAAGGAATTCCAGCGTCTATACTATGAATGTCCATCGAAGCACTTATCGATGCGATGTGGCAAAAGATACGATCTAAAAAATACTTATATCCTCCCCTTACAAGGTTCCGGGACTTGCGAAACAGTGCAGTCCCGGGATTTTATCTTATTTTATGCCATAAGTCTCTTCCATTTCTTTTGCTGCCTGCTTCAGATCTCTGAACTGAAGCGCATGGATTCCCTGACTTTCGGCGCCCTTACAGTTCTCTTTCCTGTCATCAATAAACAGAGTCTCCTCTGCCTTGAGACCGAATCTGCCAAGCAGAGTACGGTATATCTCTGCATCTGGTTTCATCTGCTTTACATCGCAGGAAAAAATAACTCCATCCATATATTTCAGGAACGGCATCTCGTTCTGCTTCGTACCATCCAGCATATATCTGCTGTAATTGGAAAGAATATACAGATGATATCCCTGGCTCTTAAGGTATTTCGTCCAGGTTTCTGCATAATCCATCTTAACAACACATTCTGTGGAACGCTCGATCACCCTTCGGATGTCATCTGCATACTCCGGTGCCAGTGCCTGAAACTTTCTGATATAGTCTTCCTCCTCCAGAAGTCCCCTGTCACGCTCATCCCAGACTTCACTCTGGAAGGTTGCCTTCGCGATCTTATCTCTCTTTTCTTTTTCAAAATGGAAGCTGTCTAGATAAGTCTGCCAGTTAAACTCTACAAGAACAAGTCCTACATCAAACACAATATTTTTTATCATATGCTTATCCTCCTCATTTTTCTTCTTATTTATAAGCCGAAATACCATCCAGATCACATAGCCCATGATCGCTGCAAAAAGTACTGTATAGAGCGATGCCATAAAGGCTCCTTGAGAAAAATCTCCTTTCAGGGCAAAAAACATCGGCAGACAGAAGATCACAAGCAGAGCAGCCACTCCCAGAAGAGCGGCGATTCTTTTTCCGTTTTTCATAAACACCTCTTCGTGAAATACGCCGGGGAAAACTCTCCCCGGCGTCTATACTTTACTTATTTATTTCTGTAGATAATATCATTTCTTCCTGGTCCGTTGGAGATCATGGTGATCGGGAATCCAATCTGTTTCTCTACGAACTCAACATATTTACGGCAGTTTTCCGGAAGATCTTCGTATTTCTTAATTCCACGGATATCGGTTTTCCATCCCGGAAGTACTTCCAGAACCGGTTTAGCCTTCTCAAGAAGTCCTGTTGTCGGGAATTCTGTAGTAACTTTACCGTCAATCTCATATCCTGTACATACCGGAATCTCATCCAGATATCCAAGGACATCAAGAACAGTAAAGGCTACATCTGTAGTTCCCTGCATACGGCAGCCATATTTGGAAGCAACACAGTCAAACCATCCCATACGTCTCGGACGTCCGGTTGTTGCGCCGTATTCTCCGCCATCTCCGCCTCTTCTTCTCAGCTGATCAGCTTCCTCGCCAAAGATCTCAGAAACAAAAGCACCTGCTCCTACTGCACTGGAATATGCCTTGCAGACAGTAACGATCTGCTTGATTTCATATGGCGGGATTCCTGCACCGATCGCACCATATGCAGCCAGTGTAGAGGAAGATGTTACCATCGGATAGATTCCATGATCCGGATCCTTCAGTGATCCAAGCTGTCCCTCCAGAAGAACCTGTTTGCCTTCTTTGAGTGCATTCCACAGGAACAGAGAAACATCTCCTACATATGGAGCTACCATTTCTTTGTATTTCATCAGTTCTGCATAAATCTCGTTCGGATCAAGAAGCGGTTTATGATACAGATGCTCCAGTAAAATGTTCTTTGTTTCTACAACGCGCTCTACCTTTTCTCTCAGAGTATCGTCATGGAACAGTTCATTTACCTGGAAACCGATTTTGGCATATTTATCGGAATAGAACGGAGCAATACCGGACTTTGTGGATCCGAAAGATTTGCCGCCAAGACGTTCCTCTTCATACTGATCGAAGAGAATATGATAAGGCATTACGATCTGTGCTCTGTCAGAGATCATGATCTTCGGTGCCGGAACTCCTCTCTCGATTACTTCATTGTATTCTTTAAAAAATACCGGAATATTCAGAGCAACACCATTTCCGATCACGCTTGTGGTGTGGTTGTAGAATACACCTGACGGAAGTGTGTGCAGTGCAAATTTACCATAGTCATTTACGATTGTATGACCGGCATTTGCTCCTCCCTGAAATCTTACAATGATATCTGCTTCCTGAGCAAGCATATCGGTGATCTTACCTTTACCCTCATCTCCCCAGTTAGCTCCAACTACTGCTTTGACCATAACACATTTATCCTCCTTGTGTTTTTGATTGATCTGTTAAAAATTATCTTTCAGACTTTTGTCCTCTGGCATCAGACATTAATCTCTGCCTTGATTCCAAGCATATCCTTGTGCTCATCAAGAACCGGCTGTACCACTTTCTCGATGAAAGCAGTTGTCTGCTCTTTGGCTCTTCCCACATATTTGGAAGGATCCATAGACTTGCGGAGTTCTTCGATCGTCAGATTGAATGCCGGATCTGCTGCGATCAGATCAAGAAGGTTGTTATCCTTTCCTTCTACCTTCACAGTACGTCCTGCTTCCATGGAAAGTTCACGAATACGCTCATGAAGTTCCTGACGATCTCCACCTGCCTTAACAGCATCCATCATAATGTTCTCAGTTGCCATGAACGGAAGCTCTGCAAGCATGTGTTTCTCGATAACCTTCGGATATACTACCAGTCCGTCTACTACGTTCAGACAAAGATCAAGGATACCATCTATTGCAAGGAATCCTTCCGGAACGCTGAGACGCTTGTTTGCGGAGTCATCCAGTGTTCTCTCGAACCACTGTGTTGCTGAAGTGATGGCCGGGTTCAGCGCATCGATCATCACATATCTGGAAAGGGAAGCAATACGCTCACTTCTCATCGGATTTCTCTTATATGCCATTGCAGAAGATCCGATCTGAGATTTTTCAAACGGTTCTTCCACTTCCTTGAGGTGCTGAAGAAGGCGGATATCATTGGACATCTTGTGTGCACTTGCTGCAATACCTGCAAGAATATTCAGAACTCTGGTATCAACCTTACGGGAATAGGTCTGTCCGGAAACCGGATAGCACTGCCTGAATCCCATCTTCTCTGCGATCATCGGATCGATCTTGTCGATGGTTTCCTGATCTCCGTCAAAAAGCTCCAAAAAGCTTGCCTGTGTTCCTGTTGTTCCCTTGGAACCAAGAAGCTTAAGGCTTCCCAGGACATACTCCAGGTCCTCAAGATCCATCATGAATTCCTGTGTCCACAGAGTAGCACGCTTACCAACAGTTGTAGGCTGTGCCGGCTGGAAATGGGTAAATGCCAGCGTAGGCTGATCCTTATATTTATCTGCAAACTTAGAAAGCTCTGCAATCACATTGACCAGTTTCTTCTGAACCAGTCTGAGAGCTTCTGCCATTACGATAATGTCTGTATTATCTCCTACATAACAGGAGGTTGCACCCAGATGAATGATTCCCTTTGCTTTCGGACACTGTACTCCATATGCATACACATGAGACATAACGTCATGACGAACCTGACGTTCTCTCTCCTTGGCCACATCGTAATTGATGTCATCCTTGTGAGCCTTAAGTTCATCAATCTGCTCCTGGGTGATGTTCAGGCCAAGTTCTTTTTCTGTTTCTGCCAGAGCGATCCACAATCTTCTCCATGTACGGAATTTCATATCCGGAGAAAAAATATACTGCATTTCCTTGCTGGCATAGCGCTCTGAAAGGGGGCTTACATATCTGTCTGTACTCATATTTACTCCTATCCTCTCACTAGATTAACCGCAGGGGGTAACTGCGGTTAATCGGATTTCCTGATTTCTGTCTTTACGCTGAAAATTATATAACATTGCCTGATTAAAAGCAATCCCTTTATTCTTCTCCCTGATGAAATTTACCAAGGAATTCTTTCATTCTGGAATTGCTGGAAGAAAATACCTCCGTCGGAGTACCCTCCACCGCAATAACCCCCTGGTCCATAAAGATCACCCTGTCCGAAATATCTCTCGCAAAATTCATCTCATGTGTCACGATCACCATGGTAATGTGGAGGTCCGCCAGAGAGCGGATCACGCGGAGAACCTCTCCGGTAAGTTCCGGGTCAAGTGCAGAGGTCGGTTCATCAAAAAACAGGATCTTAGGGTTCAGTGCAAGCGCCCTTGCAATCGCAACTCGCTGGCACTGTCCGCCCGAAAGCTGATACGGATAAGCATCCTCCTTATCAGAAAGTCCCATCTTTGCCAGAAGCTCTCTCGCTTCTTTATATACTTCGGCCTTGTTTCTTTTCTGTACATGGATCGGCGCATCCGTGATATTTTTCATGACGGTAAAATGCGGAAAAAGATTGAAGTTCTGGAACACCAGACCGAAACAGGACTGGATTTCCTTGATCTCATTCTTGGGCGGCATGCAGACTCTGTCATTCTCTGTCCAAATTGCCTTTTTGCCCATGTAGCTGATCTCCCCGCCGTCAATGCGCGTCAGAAGCGTCGCACAGCGGAGCAGCGTAGACTTGCCGGAACCGGAAGGTCCTATGATGGAAAGCACCTCGCCTTCCTCTACATGGATAGAGACATCCTTCAGAACCTGAAGTCCGTCGAATTGTTTTTTGATATGATTCATTTCAAGAAGATTCGTACTCACGCCATTTCCTCCTAATGATAATAGTTCATTTTCTTTTCAAACCATTCCATTACCCATGCAACCACAAAGTTGAAAATGTAATAGAACACACCTGCGATCACAAACGGAAGTACCGTTGTCTGTGCTGCCGCGATCTGTTTTGCAAGTGCAAACATCTCGATATAGGATACAGAATATACAAGAGAGGTATCCTTAACCAATGTGATGACTTCATTTGTCACTGATGGCAGCACGATCTTTACGACCTGCGGAAGTACGATCTTGAAAAATGTCTGACTTTTATTGTAGCCAAGAAGCTGTGCCGCCTCATACTGTCCGCTCGGAATAGATTCAATTCCGGAACGATATATCTCTGCAAAATAAGCCGCATAATTCAATGAACATCCAAGAATGATCGCAGTAAATTTATATCCTCCGATATTCATCCCCCAGAGATAAAACGGTCCAAAATACCACAAAAGCAGCTGCAGCATCAATGGCGTTCCCCTCATAATAGAAATATAGGCTTTGACGATCCAGCTCAGTGGCTTAAAGCGACTCACTCTTCCAAAATACACCACCATACCCAGGGGCAGTGAGAAAAGCAGTGTCAGAAAAAAGATAACCAGCGTAGACCCAAACCCCGTGGTAAGCTGTTGTAACATTACCTGAAAACTCATGTCTTCTCCTCCATAAACTTACAACAGGGATGCTCCCCGGCGAGATCCCAGGGAGCATCCCATATGTCTTATATTTGTTACTGTTCACTTCGTCACAGCAATCTGGTCAAAATCCATTCCAGATCTCATCCGGTGACAGGATTCTGATTATTCAGCGTCTTCCTGTGCAGAATCCTCTGTCTTATCCTCAGCTGCTGCTTCCTCTGTATCTTCTGCTGCCGCGTCATCAGAAGCCTTAAGAGTTACCATATCAGCGATCTCATATTTCTCTGCCAGCTTCTCTACGGTTCCGTCATCTGCCAGCTTCTGAAGGTCTGCATTCACGATATCGCAGAGTTCATCGTTGCCCTTCTTGAATCCGATCGCATACTGCTCTGTATTCAGAGTCTCATCAAGGATCTTGAATCCCTCTCCTCTGGAATTAAGCTGGTATTTTGCAACACCTACATCAATTGCAAGTGCATCCAGTGCTCCTGCCTGCAGTTCTGTAAATGCAGTGTTGTAATCAGCAAATTCATTCAGTGCTCCAAAGGTATCTGCCAGTTCCTTCTGTCCACCCTCTTCTTCGCTCTTAAGAAGATCCAATGCTGCGGAAGCTGCCTGGACACCAACGGTCTTGCCTGCCAGATCTGTCAGTTTCTCAATTCCTGAATCCTCGGCTACAACGATCACCTGGCTGTTATCTACATACGGTACAGAGAAAGTATAATCATCTTCTCTTCCGTTCATTGTAAATCCGTTCCAGATACAGTCAATAGAACCGGAGTTCAGTTCCATATCCTTGGAATCCCAGTTGATCGGTTTTTTGTCCAGAGTCCATCCCTCCAGATCACACACTGCCTGTGCCAGTTCCAGGTCAAAACCTGTATATTCTCCGCTCTCATCCATATATCCATAAGGAGGATATTCTGCATCAAATCCTACGATCAGAGTCTTATCTGCAACGCCCGCCTGTACGCTCACTGCGGAAGCCATTCCCATAACCATAACTGCACTCAGCATTAATGCAACTGCCTTTTTCTTCATATCTATCTCTCCTCTTATACCGTTTTTATGTTTTATCACACAGTCACTCTACCGTGTGAAAGTATAGTTATCGTAACATACCTGTCATATTCTGTCAAGAAAAAAACAAAGTCTGGATCTGTGATATTTTCACAGTTCCAAACTTTGTCTGTATAATGATTATTACATTTTATCCTTATGATGCAGAAGTGTCACGCTCTTAGGAGGCAGATAAAGGTTCACCATACCGGCGCGGGCAATGATCTCCTTTGGCTGATCCGTATATCCATCCTGACATGACCGGATCAGTCTTGTCATTCTGACCTCTTCCATCCTGCTGATTCCCACCGGCCATACTTTGATCGTGACTTCTCTGCCCTCGTCACGGTTATTCAGTATCACGATCATCTGTTCAATATGCGAAAACCTTCCATAGCACAGTCCCTGGTAATCATTCCACAAAAATTTCAGGGAACCCGTTCGCAGGATTCGATATTTTTTGTGGATCGCGATCATTTTTTTGTAGAAATCAAGCAGTTCCTTATCCTCATGTCCCCACGGATAGGTACGGCGGTTATCCGGATCCGTAAATCCACATACACCTGCCTCGTCTCCATAATAGACAGTCGGTGCCCCCGGCCAGGTCATCTGGATCGCGATCGCCTCTCTCATAACTGCCGTATTGATATTCTCAGAGGCAGCCTGCGGGCCTGCATAAGAAACCCTTCCCACACGGCGGTTCGTTCTGGTAAGGAACCTGGAGTGGTCATGGTTGGACAGTTCATTCATCGCCACATGAAGTGCAGACATATGAAGGGAGCGCATATGCGTCCTCATAGCTGCAATAAAGGCCTCACTGTTTCCATACAGATCTTCCCGGTATTCATCACTGTGTTTCTCCATACCGGTCAGAAACCATGTCACCGGTTCCATAAAAGCATCATAATTCATGACAGAATCCCACTCATCTCCCTGAAGCCATCCTTCCGGATTGCCATAATGCTCGGCAAGAATGAGTGCTTCCGGATTTGCCTCCTTGACTGCCCTGCGAAAATCTTTCCAGAACTTATGATTAAACTCATTGCTGTGTCCAAGATCCGCTGCCACGTCCAGTCTCCAGCCATCTGCACAGTACGGCTCGGAAACCCACTTCCGGGCTATATCCAGCACATACTCATAAAGCTCTCTGGAGCCCTCATAATTAAGCTTCGGAAGCGTGTCGTGCGTCCACCATCCATCGTAAGACGGGTTATACGGCCATCTGTTCTCGTCATTAAAATGAAAGAAGGAGCGATACGGGCTGTCTGCCGAAATATAAGCACCCGGTGCATAGCCTTCCTGGCCTTCATAGATCCGCTCACGATCCATCCATTTATTAAAGGAGCCACAGTGATTAAATACTCCGTCCAGGATCACCTTCATGCCTCGCTTATGAAGCTCCTGCACCAGTTTCGCAAAAAGCTGATTACTCGCCTCCAGATTCTTCTTGTCGGTAACTCGTTTGATATATTTGGCTGCATGAGCGTTTTCCCTGTCCCACGAAGCCAGAAGCCCATCACAGTCCTCCACGATCTTTCCATAATGAGGATCCACGTAATCATAATCCTGTGTGTCATACTTGTGATTGCTCGGTGATACAAAGATCGGGTTCAGATACACGACCTCCACTCCAAGATCTTGAAGATAATCCAGCTTATCCATAACTCCCTGAAGGTCTCCGCCATAGAATTCCCTCACACCCATGACTGCCGGTGTCTTGGACCAGTCCTTCACCTGCTCACAGTGTTCTCCGATATAAGAATACTCATCCGTCAGAACATTGTTTGTCGGATCTCCGTTGCAGAAACGATCCACAAAAATCTGGTACATGACCGCACCCTTCGCCCAGTCCGGTGTCTGATAGTTCGGATAAATCTCAAAATCATCCCGATCCTCTCTCTCTGTACAGACTCCCTGCTGATTATAATAACAGTTTACCCACCCATACAGAATCTCAAAGTGATATCTGAAAACCTCGTCCGGCATAACGATCCTGGCCGCATAGTAATCAAAGCCCTTGACCGTCTTATAGATCTTCATCCTTCGTTTCTTTCCGCCGGATACAAGATACACTGCATCCACATTGTTTTTCTGGGTCCGGAAACTGATCATTACCGTTTCCCCTGTCTTTGGTTCGGCAGGATTTCTGTAATACCTCGTTCCGTCACTGAAAAAAGCGTCCTTATTCAGCACCGGCCGCACATTCAGAATGTACTGCATTTTTCTGGTAATGTCCTCATTTTCCCATTCCATAATCAAAATCCCCTTATTCTTTAGCATATGTATATTCTAGTTGATAAATCACAAAAGTACAATATAAAACCCGCCGAATAAAGCCATGCAAATATGCACTATTTTTACAAAGTAAAAAAGACAGCGGGATAAGCTGTCTTTTTTGGAGAAGGTATTTCTTCTTATGGGGTGTAGCAAAAACTATATAATGTATTGGGGGGTTTTTACGATATATATAGTATCATGCGTCTATCCAAAAGTGTGCACAAAGTTCACAAAATTCATTTTATGTTTTTGTCTATGTTGTATACTCATTTTTGAAGGCTGATTTTTTCAGATGTAAAAAGTGCCTCAAACTCTTCTCTGTGAACCTTTTCCTTCTCTAAAAGAAGGGCGGCGCACTTATGAAGTACGTCCATATGCTGCATGATGATCTCTCTCGCATCCTCATGACATTTGTCTATGATGGCATGAACTTCCTGGTCGATCTCCTTGGCCACTTCTTCACTGTAGCTTCTGGTATGTGCCAGGTCTCTTCCAATAAATACTTCATCGCCCTCGTCCCCATAGGCGATCAGTCCAAGCTTGTCTGACATACCATACTGCATGACCATGGCACGGGCAGTTCCCGTAGCACGCTTGATATCATTGGAAGCACCCGTTGTGATATCATTAAAGATCAGTTCCTCAGCCACACGGCCGCCAAGCAGTGTTGTGATATCCTGAAGCATCTTGCCCTTGGTGTTGAACATCTCATCATTCTCCGGAAGCGGCATGGTGTATCCTGCTGCCCCAACGCCTGTCGGAATGATCGAGATTGTATAGACAGGATCCATATCCGGAAGAACATGGAACAGGATCGCATGTCCCGCTTCATGATAGGCTGTGATCTTCTTTTCTTTGTCAGAAATAACCTTACTTCGTTTCTCTGCGCCGATACCGACCTTGATAAAGGCATGCTTGATATCCTGCTGTGTAATGTAGGATCTCGTTGCCTTCGCCGCCATAATTGCAGCCTCATTCATGAGGTTCTCAAGGTCTGCACCTGTAAAGCCTGCGGTTGTCTGTGCAATCTGTGCCAGATCAACATCCTCACCCAGCGGCTTGTCCTTGACATGAACGCGAAGAATCTCCTCACGTCCCTTGACATCCGGTCTGCCGACAGCAACCTTACGGTCGAAACGTCCCGGACGCAGGATTGCCGGATCAAGAATATCCACACGGTTGGTAGCCGCCATGACGATGATTCCCTCATTCACTCCAAAACCATCCATCTCCACAAGGAGCTGATTCAGAGTCTGCTCTCTCTCATCATGGCCGCCGCCCATACCGGTTCCACGCTGTCTCGCAACTGCATCGATCTCATCAATAAAAATAATACACGGTGCATGTTTCTTGCCCTCTTCAAACAGGTCACGGACACGGGAGGCGCCGACACCGACAAACATCTCCACAAAATCCGAACCGGAAATGGAAAAGAACGGAACACCTGCTTCACCTGCTACAGCTTTGGCAAGAAGAGTCTTACCTGTTCCTGGAGGACCTACAAGGATAACGCCTTTCGGGATTCTTGCACCCACGCTTGTATATTTCTGCGGAGCCTTGAGGAAATCCACCACCTCTACCAGATCTTCCTTCTCTTCCTGAAGACCTGCCACATCCTTGAAGGTTACTTTCTTATCGTCCGGAAGCATCATTCTCGCACGGCTCTTGCCAAAATTCATCATCTTGGAATTGCCGCCTCCACCTGACATCTGTCTGTTCATCATGATAAACATAAAAACGATAAACACTCCTGTGATGATCACCGGTAACAGGGAAGTAAGGAAAACACTTTCCTGCGGAACATCTCTGACATCCGGATGGATATCGTACTTCTCAAGAATCTCCTGTGCAGTATTTACGTCTGTCACATTAACCTTTTTCTGTCCTTCGCCTTCGATCTCTGCCGCAACAGATCCCGTCGGTACCTCTCTGTTCTGATACAGAGTAGCTGAAGTTACCCTGCCGTCCTGTGCTGCCTGCTCCAGCTTGTCCATCGTATAATTACTCTGGGAAGCCACCTGATTGTTCAGATAAAAATATCCTGCAACCAGCATCACGATCAAAACCAGATAAAGGCCAATTCTGCCTGGCTGTCTGTTCACTTAATTAAATCTCCTTTCACTCCTCGCCGTCAAATTCCACTACTCCGATAAACGGGAGATTCCTGTATTTCTGGGCATAGTCAAGCCCATATCCTACAACAAATTCATCTGGAATATTGAAACAGCAGTAATCTACATTGACATCCTTTTTGACTCTGCGCTCCGGTTTGTCGAGCAGAGTACACAGACGGATGCTGTTTGGATGTCTGTCCTCAAGGATCTTGATCAGGTAACTTAAAGTTCTTCCTGAATCAATGATATCCTCTACGATCAGCACGTCCTTGCCGATCAGCGGCTGATCCAGATCCTTTACGATCTTAACTACACCGCTTGATTTGGTATCGTCTCCATAACTGGACACAGACATAAAGTCCAGAGATACCGGTACTGTGATTCTCTTTGCAAGTTCACAGGTAAAGAATACGCCGCCTTTCAGCACGCAGATCAGATGGATTTCTCTTCCGGCATAATCCTTGCTGATTTTGGCTGCCACCTGCTGGATTCTTGCATCCACTTCCTCTTCACTCAGTAAAACCTTGATTCTTTCACTCATTTCCTGATTCCTCCTTGGTATGTGATTTCTAATATATTCCTTGTACAGGAAGTAATTTTATACCGCTCACTGATCCTTCCGCCTACGATCCACACAATTTCTTCCCCATCTGCGATCAGGGGAATCTGCTCCCTTGATTCCTTCGGGACTCTGTCATCGATCATGCATCTGGTCAGTTTCTTGCTTTCTCCGCCCTTACCGATCACGAGATAGTCTCCACTCTTTCGTGTACGGACAGACAAACTGCACTTTATTTTATCACAATCAAACCATTTCGTATACTTTTTTTCTAAAATCTTCTCACCGGAACAGGGAAAAATTTTAATTTCAAACCTGCCATACGATGTTTCGACCATTCCCTGAGAGAGAGAAAGTGCAAATTCCTCTTTGGGGGAAGCCATCTCTGAGGACTTCCTACAGGACTTCTTATGGATACATACACCGTCATAACTTCTGACCGCTTCC
Organism: Blautia sp. MSK17_66; assembly: GCF_020538025.1. Lineage (NCBI taxonomy): Bacteria > Bacillati > Bacillota > Clostridia > Lachnospirales > Lachnospiraceae > Blautia > Blautia sp. MSK17_66. Next base: position 57,412 of record NZ_JAJBNQ010000023.1, on the reverse strand, counting down.
AGTCCATAGGGAAGATCGATTCTTTTGCTCACCTGACAGAGATACAGTTCCAGCGTCTGACGGATATGAACCTGCGACAGATCTCTTCTCTGTCCGCTCAAAGTCTCCAGGATCACCCGGACGCCATAGCTTTTGAGGATTTCCTTTTTGTAAAAAAAATCCTCCTTCAGGCAATAGCTGCCATCCGTCTCTCTGTACCTCTGTACCAGTGCCTGTGCCTCTTCTGTCAGAAACTCCTCTGCCTCTGTCAGAATTCTGGAAGTTTCTGCCATATGCTCTATGGCTTTGGTATTGATCTCCTGCTCCATCATCGGAAGGATGTGCCTGCGGATCCGGTTTCTCGTATACTCATCCTCCAGGTTCGTACTGTCCAGAATACCCGGAATCCCGCATTCCTTAATATACTCGTCTATTTCTTTTCTTTCTAAACACAAAAGAGGACGAATCACTTCTCCGTTCACTGGTTTCAGCGAACAGAGACCTCTCAGGCCGGTACCTCTGGCAAGATGATGCAGCATGGTTTCCGCAAGATCATTCTTGTTATGTGCCAGCGCGATCCTGCAGACGCACTCCTGCTGCCCGCATTTCTTCTTCTCTGCCTCAAACGCCTTCCTCCGGACAATTCTTCCTGTCTCCTCCGTTCCAAGCTTCCATTTCTCAGACAATTGCGGCACATCATAACAATACGAGCTGCACGGAATCTCCCACTGACGGCAGATATCCTCAACCACCTTCTGATCCCTTTCGGCTTCCTCTCCACGGATCCCATGATTCACATGCACCACCCGCAGCCCGAAATTCCACCCTGCCTGTAAACTCTTCAAAAGATGCAGCATTGTCATGGAATCATTCCCGCCGGATACACCTGCTATGATCATGCTGTTCTCCGGGATCATCTTATTCTGTTCGGCAAATCTCTTTACTTTATCCAGGGTCATTTCCTGCATTCTTATTTATCCTCATTCAGTTTCTGCCGCTGTTCACAGCAGCTATTTTCTCACAACACTCGCAACCAACACGGTCATATCATCTCTTGCACGATAGTCACTGTATCCGAGCACCCTCTCCAGAATTCCCCGGCTGATCTCACGCGGGGCACTCTCCTGTACATCCAGGATGATCTCCTTCATGGTTTCTTCCTCGCACTCTGATGGAAGTGCATCCAGCACCCCGTCCGTCATCATCACCAGACAGTCCCCGTGATACAGCTTCCTGGATGCCGTGTCAAAATCAATCCGCTGCACCAGTCCCGCCGCAAGACTCTCAGACGAGATTGCTTCCACCCAGTGATCTCGCCGGATAAACGTAGCTGCCGCTCCGGCCTTGAGAAATTCGCAGATCCCTGTATAAAGATCCACCGCACAGATATCCACCGTCGAAAACATCCCTTCCCTGCCGTTTAATACCAGAGCGGAATTCACCATTCTAGCTGCGGTCTCCTGTGAAAAGCCGGATTCCAGGAACTGCTCCAGTAATTCTACCACAATTTCACTTTCCCTGCACGCATCCATACCGGATCCCATGCCGTCCGAAAGACACATCACAAACCTGCCTCCATCCTCCTGGCGGCAGATATAGTTATCTCCGGAAACCTTCTCTTTCTCCCGGGTGATCCTGGCCACGCCGTACAGCATCTGATAGCTCACATCTTCCACAAAATGTATGGTATGAAAATCCCGGTTCACGATACAACGGTTCCCTGGTGCCGATGTCATGCTGCATTCACAGATCCCGGACAAAATCTGCGCAATCTCTGCCACAGAGACACACTGACCATTCCTTGCACGCATAGTCAGAAAAATCTGCCGTCTTCCCTCAACCTTGTCCATCACCCACGCCCGCTTAAGAATCACATGACGCTTCCGAAGACTTCTGGTCAGTTCTTCCTGAAAGACCGGCTCCGCCTCACTGATATCATAGAGATCCTCTGCCACCTGCCGCATAATATGCGAAATCTCATTCAGCTGCTGTGCAACCGCAAGCCGACTCTCGATCATACGGTTTCCCCAGATCATCTCCTGTTTCTCACGCTGGAAACATTCCCTCAGACTTTCCAGATACTGTGGTGACTTCCCACAGACCTCTCCCCACTGCTTCCGAAGTTCTTCAATCCTTCCCTCATCTGCCTGCTCGATCGCCCGCACCAGTGCCTCTCCGCCCTGATACATACTCTCTGCCTGTTCGCCCCAGCACAGTTCTCTCCGGTAACAGTTCCTGCACAAATGCTCCCCTGCTTCTCTGAGAACATTCTCTACCTGTGCGCTGCTTAAGTATTCTTTTTTATAGGGCATCCCATAAAACGTATCCGCCAGTTTCTGAAAGGATGCTGCATAACGTTCCACCCTTTCCTTCTGGGGATGCTCTCCATTCATAGGAAAAGGTTCCTCTTTTTTGGATTTTCTTCCCTTCAAAACAGTTTTTGCCATGTCCCGCAGGATCAGTAAGATGCTGACCGCGAGCATGGCAATTATCCATTCCTGCATATTTTCCCCTCCCCCTGATGATTCATTCAGGGAAAATTATAAAGGGGTTTTTATAAAATATCTGTCAAACGCTGACACATATCTCAAAAAAGTTTTCTCCAAAATATGCGTTATTTCTCTTCTTCAAAAACTATCTCATTACCCTTGACAAGTCCCAGACGATCCCTTGCAAGTTCTGCAATATACTCATCCGTCTGCATATATTCCTTCTTTTCTTTGAGCTGCTTTGTACGATCCTCTTCTTCCTCTATAGATGTCCTTATCTCTGATGCCCTTGTATCATAGGATGCAATTCTGGTCTTAAGCTCCCTGCTCTGTACAGTAAGCGCTCCCAGAAGAATCAAAACAACTACCGAAATCAGTGCCATTCCAAGGTAATTATTTAATATTCTAGTGTTTTTCCTGTTTTTTTTTGACCTGCTCAATCTGCTTTCCTCTCTCTACATTACAAAAGCGATTCCTCATGATTACTAAAAGTTTACCTCTTTTGGCTGGAAATAGCAACCTCTTTAACAAAGAATTCGTCAAAAAACCGCAAAAATACCGGAATCAAAAGCATTCCTGCCGCGTATAACTGCCGGATTTCAGCGGAACATTCTTTTGATCAGTTTCTCTTTCTTTGGAGGAGTATTTCTGGAAAGATAGATCAGACTGTTTATTTTGCCCTCAATCCCGGCTTTCCCTTTCTCCAGATCCAGTCCTTTAATATGAAGCTGTTCTCCTTTTATCTGGAGTTTCCCCTCCTCGGTCAGAAGAAGGATTTCCTGCTCATTAAATGACTGGACATCCAAAACTCCTGAGATCGTGCTTTTTCTCCGATTCTCCAGAAGCAAGCTGTGCGGCTGCCGTACGGTACCTGGTTCCATCCTTCCGCCTCCTGACTGTTACCTGTGAACAGTTATGCCTGACTGACTACACTTCTACTTTATGTGAGGAGGAAGACAAATAGACCGCAAAACTTCATTTCTCTGTATCAGAGATATTTATAAAGATTTTCTGCATCTTCCTTGCGGACAGTATCCTTGACATCCAGAACTTCGACCCGTACCTTCTTGTCTCCGCCAAACTGGATCTCAATGGTATCACCCGCCTTGACCTGTGCGGACGCCTTGGCCGGACGGTCATTGACCAGAACTCTTCCCGCATCGCAGGCTTCGTTCGCTACTGTTCTTCTCTTGATCAGACGTGAAATCTTCAGATATTTATCAAGTCTCATAAATTCTCCTTTAACCTAAAAACGGGGGAACCATAAGTTCCCCCAGCCATACGCTATAATTATTCGTTTACCAGATCTTTCAGAGCTTTTCCTGCTTTGAATTTCGGTGCCTTGGAAGCTGCGATTGTCATTGTTTCGCCAGTACGAGGATTTCTTCCTTCTCTTGCTGCTCTTTCACTTACTTCAAATGTACCAAAACCTACTAACTGGATTTTTCCACCTTTTTTTAATTCGGATGCCACAACGTCGGTGAAAGATTTTAAAACTGCCTCAATATCCTTCTTGGAAAGGTTTGTTTCTTTCGCCATTGCTGCTACTAATTCTGTTTTATTCATGGTGTTTCCTCCTCTAAATAATCTCTTTCTTATTTATTGCGTAATGCTTCCTGGCATATGCACGCTATCTACTATATATATACCTTTTGTGTCAAATTGTCAAGGCTTTTCCTGCTATTGAGGGCTCTCCGCTGTTGTTTTTTCATCGGCAGAAATACGGGTATTGTTCTGTCTTTCCCGGGCTTTCAATTCTTCCCATGACAAAGACACTGCCTCTGTATCTTCCGGCGAAAAAATCCTCGGATGACGAAATTTCATCTTGGTCTCGATACCCGAAATCACATCCTCTATCGTAAAAAGTCCCTCTTCCTGTGCGATCACACTGTGAAGTGCAACCTGAAACAGTACATCGCCAAGTTCCTCACAGAGATTCCGGCTGTCGTCCTCTGCATTCAGACGGTCGATTCCTTCCAGAACCTCCTCTGCCTCCTCCATAAGATATGGTTTCAGGCTTTCATGTGTCTGCACACTGTCCCACGGACACTTCTTCCGGATTTCCCGGACAACTTCCATAAATTCGTCAAATTCCTGCATACGCCAGTTACCTGATTATTTCATGGAGTCAACCATGTCCAGAACTGCCTTGCCCATAGTTTCAGATTTCTTATCTGCATCCTCAAGGGAAGTTCCCTTCACACCATAGTAGAATTTAACCTTCGGCTCTGTTCCGGACGGACGAACGCATACCCATGCATCATCTGTCAGCTCATAATAAAGAACGTTGGAGTTCGGAAGACCTGTAGGTTTCACTGCTCCTGTTGCCACATCTGTGATAGTATCTGCCTTGTAATCTCTTACAGCAGTTACTTTATGTCCTGCAAATTCTGCCGGCGGATTCTGACGCAGAGAATTCATGATCTCCTGGATCTTCTGAAGTCCTTCGATTCCCTTCATGGTCACAGACTGGATCGCATCTTTATAATAACCAAACTGTTCGTACATCTCGATCATTGCATCCCAGAGAGTCTTGCCCTGAGTCTTGTAGTATGCAGCAGCTTCGCAGAGTGCCATTGTAGCAACGATCGCATCTTTGTCCCTTGCATATGTACCGATCAGGCAGCCGTAGCTCTCTTCAAATCCAAAGAGATAGCTTCCCTTGCCGCTCTGCTCGAATCCAAGGATCTGCTGTCCGATAAACTTAAATCCTGTCAGAACCTCGATCAGCTTCACTCCGTATCCCTTCGCGATCGCATCTGCCAGGTTTGTGGTAACGATTGTCTTGATCAGTGCGCCATCCTCCGGAAGACTTCCGTTGATTGCTTTCTTCTGGCTGATCTCATAGTTTGCCAGCAGACATCCTGACATATTACCGGTCAGATCATGATACTCTCCGTTCTTGTCTTTCACACGTACACCAAGACGGTCTGCATCCGGGTCTGTTGCCAGTACCAGGTCTGCATCTACTTCCTTCGCGAGCTTCAGTCCAAGTTCAAATGCCTCTGCTGCTTCCGGGTTCGGATAGCTTACTGTCGGGAAATCTCCGTCAGGCAGCTCCTGCTCTTTAACAACATAAACGTTCTCAAAGCCAAGTTCCTTAAGAATTCTTCTTGCCGGGATGTTTCCGGTTCCGTGAAGTGGTGTGTAAACGATTTTGAGGTTCTTGCCCTCTGCCTCGATGGCATCCATATGGAGAACCTGTTTCTTAAGCTCTACCATATAAGCATCGTCTACTTCTTTGCCGATCACCTGGAAAAGGCCTGCTTTTTCTGCTTCTGCCTTGTCCATAGTCTTAACTGTGTTCCAGTCGGAAATGGATTTAACCTCTCCCATGATTCCACTGTCGTGAGGCGGTGTAATCTGTGCACCATCTTCCCAGTATACCTTGTATCCGTTATATTCCGGCGGGTTATGGCTGGCTGTTACGTTGATACCTGCTGCACATCCGAGATGACGGACTGCAAAAGAAAGCTCCGGTGTCGGTCTCAGAGACTCAAAGATATATGCCTTGATTCCGTTTGCTGCAAGGCAAAGAGCTGCTTCCTCAGCAAATTCCGGAGACATATGGCGAGAATCATAAGCGATTGCCACACCCTGGGACTTCTTGTCTACTTTTGCGATGTAGTTTGCAAGACCCTGAGTTGCTCTTCTTACTACATAGATATTCATGCGGTTGGTACCTGCTCCGATGATTCCACGAAGGCCAGCTGTACCAAACTCCAGATCCATATAAAAACGCTCTTTGATCTCGTTGTCATCTTCTGCGATATTCTTTAATTCTTCCTTTGTTGCATCATCAAAGTATGGGTTGGACAGCCACTGCTCATATACCTCTTTGTAATCCATACTGTTATACCTCCTGTTAATCGTATTTTCCAGTCTTTCCCAAGACCATTGGTGCTTTATATTATACACCTCCCTGCGTGAAAAAGGAAGAGAAAACCCAACAATTACTGTCAAATTTACTAATTTTTAACCTTGTTCTCGATAAAAAACAATCAAAAAGGATAATTTCCGAAACATTTGCTCTCAAAATTTTCCCAGGCTGTTTTCTGCCCTGTCAGATTCCTGAGCTTCTGCGTGTTTTTTTCCGAAATCCAGGCCTTGTTGTGTGAATAATAATAGTTTGCCAGCTTCCAGTATTTTTCCGGATACAGAAAACGGATTCGAAGATTCTGCCATTCTCCCGGAGAAATCTCCTTTATTTTGTGATAAGTATGCAGCATCTCCATTCCCAGTCGGACATCCCAGTTATATTTTTCAAGTATTTTTCTCATGAAGCGATACAGATCTGCCATCTGTATGTCAAAGCCCCAGTGTTCAAAACTTGTCACGGCTGTTTTCTTTCTTACCATGAGGACATTATGCTGATTGTACTCCCCATGACAGACACAGCCTTCCTCCATTGCTTTCTGCCGAAGCAGCGGATACTCCGATTCCTTCAGAAGTGCAAGCGCACGGTCTCCCTTTTCCAGATATGCTTCCACCGTTGCAAGATACAGCTTCTCAAACGAACAGGAGGCTCCTTTTTTGCGGATAAACTTTCGGATCTTACGCAGTTCCTGATTATGTCTCTGATAAATATCTTCCAGAGAAGGCTCCATATAATCCTCCACCAGCGGAAGCTTCATAAAGGTATGCATCTGTGCCAGCGTGCAGACACTTCTTAAGATATCCTCCTCCGATCTCGTATCGCATTCCCTTCCCTCATACCAGTGCTGCAGCGTATACGGAATCCCATCCTTATCTCTGCTCACCAGATTTCCTTCTTTATTGGCAAAATATGCATCCACTCTGCATCCGGCCTCTTCCAGAGTTTCCAGCAGTTCTTGCTGCTTCCTGAGCTTCTTTTCCGTCCCTTTGAATTCCTTCAGGATAAAAAGCCCTTCTTCCGTCCTGCACAGCAGTGCTCCCCTTGTACGGACTGTCGAAAGCAGGGTCAGGCTGTACTGTTCCAGTGTACTGAGTCCATAATCATACAAATTAAAATCCCCCTCTTGTTTTTGTACCTTCTATCTTATGTCCTCCGTTTCACAGAAATACCGAACAAAGCGGATAAGTCCGCTTCAAACTCCCTGAATCCCTCAATCTTTGAGGGACTTATTACGCTTTGCGCGCCAGATGCTGTCTGCTTTAGCAGACATATTCCACATGCATCTGGTCGCATCCTCGCGGAGCGTTTTTTACTTTATTGGAACATTACGGAGTAATTTCCTATAAAGCAAAAAAAGACTGCTGCACCACTGCTCGAAACGCAGCTGCAACAGTCTTATATATGTCAGATCAGTGACATTAATTTTTCTTTTGTATTATCCTCCGGAACATCCAGAACGTGCTCCAGCAGACGGTTCAGAATCTCACCAAGCTCCGGTCCCGGCTTATAACCAGCCTGGATCAGATCCCTTCCTGTCACAGCCAGCGTCTTCATGGAAATACACTGCTGTGCCCTCAAGATTTCCTCATAACATTCCCTCACGTCCGCCTGACGCTTTATCTTCTCATCCCGGCAGTATTCGCTCTGGGCAAGCATATCCGCCTTCTGGACCTCAAGATACAGTGGAAACAGCTCCTCCCCGATCCGGTTCATCGCCCTTCTCACCGCACGCATCTGTCCCTCCGGTCTATCATCATGATAACGGATCAGCCTGGAAACCTTTTCGATCGTATCATTATCAAATTTCAGACGCCTTAAGATCTTCTTCGACATCTCTTCACCCACTGCGGCATGCCGTTTAAAGTGGTCTCTGCCATTCTCATCCGTTGTCTTCATGACCGGTTTGGCAATATCGTGAAGCAGCATCGTCAGACGCAGAACCTTGTCCGCCTCCACATAGAGAAGGCTGTGAAGGATATGCTCTCCGACCGTAAAGCAATGATACGGCGTATTCTGCTCCGTCTCCATACAGAGATCAAACTCCGGCAGAAATTCCTTCGTGATCCCTGTCTCATACGCAGCTCTCAGATAATCCGGATGCGGAGAAACCAAAAGCTTCACAAGCTCCGCCTGAATCCTCTCTGCACTGACATTCTTAAGGTTTGAGGTCAGCCTGCTGATCCCTGCTTTGGTCTGTTCTTCAATCTCGAAACCAAGCTGTGCGGAAAAACGGACCGCTCTCATGATCCTGAGTGCATCCTCATGAAAACGCTCCATCGGATCCCCTACACAACGAATGATCTTGTTTTCCATGTCATCCATCCCATGAAAAAGATCCACAAGACCCTCCTTCGGATGATATGCCATGGCATTGATCGTAAAATCTCTTCGCTTCAGATCCTCCTCAAGGCTGGAAGTAAAGGTTACTTCCTTCGGATGCCGGCCATCCTCATAATCGCCGTCCACCCGATAGGTGGTGATCTCATATCCCTCCTTGTCCATCATCACCGTAACTGTACCATGCTGAAGACCGGTATCTATCGTTCTTGGAAACAGTTCCTTCACCTGATACGGTGACGCAGACGTGGTAATATCCCAGTCATTCGGATTCCTGTCCAGAATAGAATCCCGGACACAGCCTCCGACCACGTAAGCTTCATAGCCATTTTCATTTAAAACCTGTAATATTTTTTCCGCATTTGATGGAATCGTTAATTTCATAATTAGTATGCTCTTCCCCAGTAAACCATCTTCTTAGCCGGTTTTCCACAGCATACGCAGACATCACTTAAGTGCTCCTGCTCAAACGGCATACATCTGGATGTTGCCTGAACATCTTCTTTGATCTTGTCCTCACACTCGCGGTTTCCGCACCACATAGCTTTGACAAATCCCGGTTTGTTGTTGATGGTATCTTTGAATTCTTCATAATCTGTTGCAACATAAGTATGTGCATCACGATGTGCACGCGCACGCTCCAGCATATCCTTCTGCATGGTATCCAGAACTTCCTGAACCTTATCAGCCAGTTCTTCAAAAGTAACCACATACTTCTCTCTTGTATCACGACGGCAGATAACAGCCTGTCCGTTCTCGATATCCTTCGGTCCACATTCGATACGAACCGGAATTCCTCTCATTTCCTGCTCTGCGAATTTGAATCCCGGGCTTCTGTCTGTATCATCCACTTTGACACGGATTCCGGCAGCCTTCAGTGCTGCAAACAGCTCATCCGCTTTCTCAAGAACCCCTTCTTTACGCTGCTGGATCGGAATGATAACAGCCTGCATCGGAGCGATTCTCGGCGGCAGAACAAGTCCGCTGTTGTCACCGTGAACCATGATCAGTGCACCGATCATACGTGTTGTCATACCCCAGGAGGTCTGGTGTACATATTTCAGTGTGTTATCCTTGTCTGTATACTGGATGCCGAAGGCTCTGGCAAAACCGTCACCGAAGTTATGGCTGGTTCCGGACTGGAGTGCCTTTCCGTCATGCATCAGAGATTCGATCGTGTAAGTTGCTACCGCACCTGCAAATTTCTCCTTGTCAGTCTTCTGTCCCTTGATAACCGGGATTGCAAGAACTTCCTCGCAGAAATCCGCATACAGGTTCAGCATCTGAATCGTTCTCTCTTCTGCTTCCTCAGCTGTTGCATGAGCAGTATGTCCCTCCTGCCACAAAAACTCTCTGGAACGAAGGAACGGACGGGTTGTCTTCTCCCAGCGCACTACAGAACACCACTGGTTGTATACCTTCGGAAGATCTCTGTGGGACTGGATGTCTTTCTGATAGAAATCACAGAACAGAGTCTCAGAAGTCGGACGTACACAGAGACGCTCCTGAAGCTCATTCAGACCGCCATGAGTAACCCATGCTACCTCCGGTGCAAATCCCTCTACATGATCCTTCTCCTTCTGAAGAAGAGATTCCGGAATGAACATCGGCATATATACGTTCTGTACACCTGTCTCTTTGAATCTGCGGTCAAGCTCATGCTGGATATTTTCCCAGATCGCATAACCTGCCGGTTTGATCGCCATACATCCTTTTACACTTGTGTAGCCGCACAGCTCTGCCTTCTTAACAACGTCAGTATACCACTGTGCAAAATCTTCCTCCATGGAAGTGATAGCTTCTACTAATTTCTTCGCCATAATTCTAACTCCTTTTCTGAATAATTTGTATCAGATCAGAGGCTCATCATCTATCCTGTTACATAGAAAAAAGTCCTCTGATCCCGGTAAAGGGACCGAAGGACTTCGGCGGTACCACCCTAATTAGCAATCCTTAAACAATTGCTCTCTCAAAACCCATTAACGCTGGATCCACGCTGCACTTCACTTATGCAGAGCTCCGAGGCCGGTTCCACGATTCGCGCACAGAATCCTCACACCATATGGATTCCTCTCTGAGATTGCTCCTCATGTACTATTCTCTTCATCGCCGTTATCATTATCCAGGATGCCTCATCCTGCATATTACCTATATCTTATGCGAAATCCAGATTCGTGTCAAGAGCCTATTTTAATCCTATCCTGAATAAATTTTCCCTCAGATCCACTTTCTCAAACTGATCATTGTACTGCATGATCTTGTATTCTGATACCAGATCCTGATACTCCTTCGGAAGCTCCTCCTCAGAATACCAGTTACCCTCTTCGTCGCAGTATGCTCCCATTCCAATGATCGGAAGCTTCTCCTTTATCTTGAGGATCGTCTGATTATAAGCAGGCAGTTCCACACCCGCCAGCTTCAGAACATAGCTTCCAAGATAATTGGAACTGAAATCTTCTGTCTCTGTCTCGGAATCATAGTTTGTCCAGATCACATATGGAGTCTGATACTCCTTCTGCTTCTCCGTCAGACTCAGAGCTGCCGTATTTTTTCCCAGTACTTTGGAATAAAATCCCTCTTCCAGTTTCGGCCAGTGATCTCCAAACATAACGATCATCGTAGGTTCGTCTACCTTTTCGAAATATCCGATCAGGTTCTTAAAAGCCTCATCCGACTGTCTTGCCAGAGATAAATACATCTCCGCCAGCGGATATTCCCCGTCATAATCCAGCTTTACATCCGGCTCATATCCGGCACTTCTCTCTTCCGTATATCCGCCATGATTCTGCATCGTTACACAGAATATAAAATTCTTCTGATCCTTTTCTTTGCTGTTATATAAATCAATGATCCTGTTATACAGCGACTGATCACTGCAGTAATTCCTCAGCCTGTCCATTTCTTCGCCCCAGTTCTCAATACTGAAAAACTGGTCAAAGCCCATACTCTTATAGACCTTTTCGCGGTTCCAGTTTGCAGCCTTGTGCGGGTGCATCGCAATCGTCTGATACCCCTGCGCTTTCAGGATATCTGCCATACCATATTCCGGATCTCTGACATAGAGCTGATACGGAACACTTCCCGACGGAAGAAACTGGATACTGTTTCCCGTCAGAGCTTCATACTCCGATCTTGCCGTTCCTCCGCCAAACGTTGGTACATGCATCTGTCCATGCTTTACGTTCTTGTTCATACTCCTGATATACGGAAGGATCTCCTTGTTCGCCTTAAGATCACCAACATCTTCAAAATCCACAAGACTCTCATTCATGATCATAATGATATTTGTCGCCTGCACGGTTTCTTTATCTGCCTGTACAGTCTCTGTATCTTCTGTGTCTTCCGTATATTTCTCCGCGATTGCATCCACTGCGTCCGCTGAATATCCTTCCGGTTTCTCAACGGTAAAATATCTCAGCTCCCTGAGCAGCGTATACATATAGCCCTTGTTTATATGATCACTGTTGACGGACCACAGAAGTACATTCTCCATCTTCTGTATTTTCGGATAAGACTGCCATAATGCAATCGCAACAAACCCCAGTACACCCCAGCGCATGATCCTGTTTCTGGCACTTTTGTCTCCCAGTTCAAATCTCTGAAATATCAGCTGGATCACAAGGAAACACAATACCGCGACCATCGTCAGCGCCAGAAGCTTCGGCATCCGGAACTGATATTCCCCAACGACCTCCGCCGCAGTTCCCATTCCCACTATATCCAGAAGCATAAAAGGCTGGCCTCTGAACATGATCACATAATAATTTACCAGCGCAGCCGTCACCAGTGCAACAGTATATACCACTGCCGCTACTTTAGCCTTTCTGAAAATCAGGATCATAACCGCAAAAAGTGCATAATATATAACAAGATTATACAGCTGATATTTCACTTCCATTGAAAACAGACGTGTTACGATCTGTCTGGCTGTTCTTAACTGGGACATCTTGTATCTCACACTCAGCACCGTTATCATCTGTACAATTTCAAACACAATGATCGGCGTCACAGCCAGAAGTATATTGCTTAAAATCCGAAATACACCCCTGCATTTTGCATTTTCAGATTTTCCCGTTTCTCTTTCTCTTTTCTCTTCCCCTTTATTAAAATTAAACATCTAAATTTATTTTTCTTCCTGTTCGATTGTATTTATAATATCTCACCCCTGCTGCATCCAGCATCCTCTTGGATGCGATCACAGACGGTGTGTGTTCGTATTTGTCGCAGTCATATATGACGGTTTTGATTCCAGCCTGGATGATCGCCTTGGCACATTCATTACACGGAAACAAAGAAACATAAAGCTTTGCGCCCTCCAGACTTCCTCCACGATAGTTCAAGATCGCGTTCAGCTCACTGTGCGTCACATACAGATACTTTGTATCCAGCGGTTCTCCCTCTCTCGCCCACGGAAATTCATCATCCGAGCATCCATTCGGAAACCCGTTGTATCCCATCGACAGGATCTTGTTGTCCTCACTGACAATGCAGGCACCCACCTGCGAATTCGGATCCTTTGATCTCATTCCTGAAAGAATCGCCACACCCATAAAATACTCATCCCACGAAATATACCCCTGTCGTTTCTGAATATGTACTGCCATTGTAAAAAGCCCCTTTCTCACAAATACCGGCTTCCTCATAAAATCCCAGGAAGCCGGCAGTAATTGTCTACGTAATTATTCAGTACCCTCAGATCTCCGGATTTACATCCGCGATATCTGTATCCTCTTCAATCATTTTGATTCTGCGGATATGACGCTCCTCCTCTGAAAATGGAGTATTCAGGAAGGTATCCACGATCTTGATCGCCAGTCCAGGTCCGACAACTCTTCCTCCCATTGCCAGAATGTTTGCATTGTTGTGAAGTCTTGTTGCCTCTGCACTGAAGCAGTCTGAACACAGTGCCGCACGGATTCCCTTGAATTTATTTGCAGTAATAGAGATTCCGATTCCTGTACCACAAACCAGGATTCCCTTTTCACAGTCTCCACTCTGCACTGCGATCGCTACACGCTTCGCATAGATCGGATAATCTGTAGAATCCATACTGTCACATCCGAAATCCTTGTATTCCAGATTGTGCTCCTTCAAATACTTAATAATCTCCTGCTTCAGTTCATAACCGCCATGGTCACATCCTAATGCTATCATCACAATTCCTCCTGTGTTTTAATTATTTTATGTCCAGCTGCCTTAAGAAGCCGGTTCATGATCGCCTGTCCCATTCTCGGCGTATAAAAAGCCTCCGAATAGATCACATTCACATCCGCCTCATCAAAATCCCTGAGGACCTCATACAGATGATGTGCGATCGTTTCCTCCTCTTCCCGGCTGCCGATACTCAAAACCAGCCCACTGGCATACTGTGCCCTCGTTTCATCCGTCGCAATAATACCTGCCTTCAGCCCCTTCGCTGCGGCCTCTCTGGTCAGCCGGTTAATACAATCGATCACTTCTTCCTGCGGTCCTTCCACGATCGACAGATCCGCCTTCGGCGCATAATGACGATATTTCATTCCCGGAGCCTTCGGCCGGACACTGCTGTCGGTGATCAGAAGCCCCTTGTCCATGCGGACCTCACCCAGAACCTCTCTCAACATCTCCAACGAAATATAACCCGGTCTCAAAACCACCGGGACATCCTCTGTAAAATCTACGATCGTAGATTCCAACCCGATTCCAACCTGTCCGCCATCAATGATCATCTCAATCGCATCTCCCAGGTCTTCCTCCACATGCTCCGCCATCGTCGGACTCGGTCTGCCGGATGTATTGGCACTCGGTGCCGCCACAAAACCACCCGCTGCCTTTATCAGTTCCTGTGCGATACGGTCACTCGGAAAACGCACCGCCACACTGTCCAGACCTCCCGTCGTCTCCCTCGGCACAACATCCGCCTTCGGAAGAATCATGGTCAGCGGTCCCGGCCAGTATTTCTTCGCAAGGATCTGTGCACCCTCCGGGATCTCCGTCGTGACCCTTGCCAGATCTTTAAGATCCGCGATATGCACGATCAGGGGATTGTCCGACGGTCTGCCCTTGGCCGCATAAATCTTCATTGATGCCGCCGGATCCAGGGCATTCCCCCCAAGTCCGTAGACAGTCTCTGTCGGAAAAGCGACAAGACCGCCCTCCTTCAGTATCTTTCCTGCTTTCTGTATGGCTTCCATATTAAGATGCTCTGCATCCATTGCCACAACTTCCGCTCTCATTTCTTAATTCCTCTCATTCTGTTTCGGATATTTCTGTCTCCTCACGTGGTTATTATAGTAGATTTTTGATAAATACACAACAGGGGATTTTGGAATGATTACCGTAGGCTTTTGTACATAGCAGCCTATTTTTTGCGATCTTTTGGATGGCCCATCTTCTCCTTCGTATCATCCGGCACATCAATCAGCCCAAACCGGTAGAACATTCCGTAGATGTAAGTCACGCCCCGGATATCCCCCAGAGCTTTCGGGCGATCTACCACTCCTCCCACCTTTTTAATATTCTGTAGTGCCAAAAGCACCGAACTCCATGCCAGGCTTTTACTATTCTCCCGGCGGTCGATCCACAGTTCCTTCGTGTACTCGCTATTCCTGCCTTTCCTCACCTCATAAGCAAATGGCAATCCAGAGTAGGTTTTAAACCCTACCCCGGCATAAGACACAACCACTCTCCAAAAGTTTTCTTCTGTCGGATCATCCCTCCACCGCTTCATCGCTCTGTACCTCCGCTGCCGCTCAGCTCCAACACTGATCTTCTCTTTATCAGCTGTGCTTGAGTAGTACACACCTTTTTTATACGGAAGATATGAGGTAACGGAAGCTTTGGAGAGTTGAAGAGCATTTGCGGTTGAGAGGATTGCTTCTTTATAACTCTGTGTTTCTCGGTACTCCTCAAAGGTATCCTGTACCTTCTCCGCCACATCTGATTCATACACACCGGCCGTGATGAGGATCTTCCGGACTTTAATTGGGTTAAGGTTCAGAGCATCGCCGATGGATTGGAGCGAACAATCCTCCCCATAAAGAGCCACAGTTGCATCCATCTGCTCTTTCAGATTCTTCCCGGCATCGTACTCCGGCTTCAGCTTCTTCCGACCACCGCCGGGCTTTCGGGGTTTATATGGTCTTTTCTCTCCCATTATTATTCGTGCAGCTCCAGCGGCAGTCCGTCCGGGTCATGAAAGAAAGTCATCTTCTTGCCGGTGTAATCATCCACACGGATCGGCTCACATTCAATCCCTACCTCCGCCAACTCTTTCACCGTCTGCTCCACGCTGTCTACGCAGAACGCAAGATGACGCAGACCACAGGCCTCTGGGCGGTTCACACGCTTCGGAGGGTTTTCCTCAGCGAAAATCTCCAGCTCTGTGTGTTCATTAACACGAAGATCCAGCTTCCAGTCCTTACGCTCTGGGCGATAGTTTTCTCTGATGACAGAGAGACCCAGCTTGTTCACATAGAAATCTTTTGCGGCTTCGTAGTCGGATACGATGATTGCAATGTGATGTATTTTAGATAAATTCATTTTTCTCACGCTCCATTTCTTTTAATTTTGTTCTTTTTTATTTCCATCTCAAACTATATAGAAACCTTCAAAAATACCGTGTGAACTCCTGGAGTTCAGTTTGTCCACACGGCATATCATCAAAACTTGATCACTTTCGGCTCATGGGTGAAAGAACTAATGGTAGCCACACCATTCTTGAAGTAGAACACTTCAGTGTTGCCATCATCTGCGGCATACATCTTCTTCAGTGCCGGATAAGCATCCAGCATAGATTCTCTCGCCTCAATGCGGTCATCCTCTACCAGTTCACCGGCAACGCGAATCCACTCGCCGCCTTTGAATGCACACAACTCTGCTTTCGGATTGGCATGCAGCTGCTTGGAAACATCCTTCTTCTTGCCAGTCTGAATGTACAGCTTGCCTTCAAAAATATGTGCTGTGCCAAACGGACGCACTCTCGGCTGGTCGCCCTCGACCGTTGCCAGATAATATGTTTCAGCCTCTTTTAAGAACTTTACGATTTCTTCCATTTAATTCTTTCCTTTCCCACACAGTCATGTGTGTTTTATATTTTTATGGTTTTATTTCAGTTTTTCGAGGATTTCATCCGCGCTCACACCGCTTGCCAGTAGCTTCTTCAGCACTGCTTCTACTTCAGCCTTCTTAGCTTCTTCAGCGGCCTTAGCATCTGCCTTTGCATTTTTCGCCTCCAGCGTTGCCACTTCTTTTTCGGCCTTCTTCTGAGCAGTCTTCTTCTCTTTCAGATCAGCCTTCAAAGTGTTAATGTTTGCGGCGATAGATACGATCTCAGTATTCAGAGACGCAATAGTCCCCTGCTTTTCTGCGATCTGAGATGCGTAGTCGGTATGGATAGTTTTGGGACGGTTTTTGCTGCCTTTCTATTCTCTTTCTCACATCTTCGCCGACCATAAGATCGTTGCCTGCTGCTCACCACGGAGATGTGTGTGATTATCAGAGCAGCATAGAGAGCTTCCACTCCCAGTGTATCACAGTTCCATATCTTTTTACAAACGTTTTTTTATCTTCTTTATTCCACAGTAACACACGCCGCCTAGCACTCCGCCGACTGTGTTATAGAAGATGTCTGATAGCTGGAACGTTCCCAAGCGAAGCAATAACTGCAGCATTTCAATGCTTATTGAAAAGATAAATGCTATCTTTCCGCTTTGCCACAGTATTTTCTTCCAGCCGTTTCCTATCTTCTCTCTGAATGTCCACACCACTACTGCTGAGAACGGCACCATCATAATCACATTCTCAATGCATTCGGTTGTCAGTTTCTGTTCGCCGTTCACTGTCTCCCAGATGCCCCAGCCACCCATGACATCGGATAAAGGATTCATCCACAGCTGACGGTTTAACAGGGTTCGGAACAGAATAAGTGAAGTCACAAAAGCTAAGAAAAACAACCTCCGGAAGAACACGCTCTCTTTAAATCTCTGATACCATGTCACTATGGCACTCTTCCATCCTTTGCCAGCATATATTGGTTCATACGCATACAGGTAGAAAAATATAGCCAAAAAGGAAAGAAGAATCGAGAATCCAAATGGCTCATAGAGAGCAGTCAGGATGTTTGTGATGATCTTTCCGAGTAAATCAATCGTTTCTTTCATCGCTGTTTACAGATCACTGAACAGATCAGCCTTATACACGCCATTCTCCAGCATCTTCTTAAAGCTGTCCTTTACTGCTGCGACATCTTCGTGATAGGTCATGCCATACCAGGTATCATTTGTTTTCAAAACCTTCACAGACATTTTACCCTGTTCCAGCAGTTCACCGATGAAGATCGGGATCAGATACTCTGCTTTCAGAGGATTGCCCGGGATTTCTTTCTCAAAGAACTCTTTGAAGCCTTCTTCCAGTACATCCAGAAAATCAGGTATCAGTCCCCACATATTCATGGATACCAGAGAATTCACATCGACAGCCACGCCGTCAGCCTCTGCTCCATTTGCAGTCTTCACGATGTTCTTGGTTTCCACAACCTCAGTCAGATTATTCTGCTCATCCATCTTGCAGATACCACGGGTCACACCGCCATTGTCAGACAGGGTATTCTTCAGCACAAAGCCTGCCATGCAGGACTTGCCACCATTCACCAGATACTCATGAACGGCCTTGAAGCCTTCCTTGCCATAGTAATCATCTGCATTGATCACGATAAACGGGGTATCAATCACATTTTTAGCAGCAAGCACAGCCTGACCGGTTCCCCACGGCTTTGTACGGCCTGTTGGGAGCTCTCCCGGAATATCATTGATATCCTGAAAAGCATAGTCCACAGTTACATTGTGAGAAGAGCAAATGGAGGCAATGCGATCACCGATGACCTCTTTGAACTCTTTCTCGATATCCTTGCGGATGATAAATACTACGTGGTTGAAACCAGCTTCAATCGCATCATGAATTGAATAGTCCATGATGATATGATTAAAAGCATCCACCGGCTCCAACTGCTTAATTCCCGTTCCGAAACGGCTGCCAATACCGGCTGCCATGATAAGTAATGTTGTTTTCATTTTAGTCATCCTTTCTTTCAATGCGTTCTTCAATAAACTTTGTTACAATTTTCTCATATCCTCCCGGGTCTTTTCTATAATTTTCTGAATGATCTGCCCCATGAACTATATATAACTGCTTTTCACCATTACAACTATCGTATAGTTTATAAGCCATAGATAAAGGTGCCTGCATATCTTCGTCACCGTGAATGATTAAAAGAGGAATATCGGTATGTGCTAAAGCCTTACACGCATCTGCGTCTGATAAATCAAAACTCCCCCAAATCTTTGTTCCTACATTAAGCATAGTAGGAAATAGATTTTTGGGTATGTATTTTGATATTTGCTTGTTATTATTCTGCTTTATCACGTCCAATGTAGATGTAAAACCACAGTCATCAATAATTCCATATACTGAATCAGGCAATTCCAAATCACTGCTCATCATCACAATTGATGCTCCCATTGAAACTCCCATAAGAAAAATAGGATTTTTATCTCCAAAGCGATTTTGTGCCCATTCTACCCAATCAAGACAATCATATTTTTCTAGCACTCCTAATGTTGAGAATTCCCCTTCACTATCTCCCTGTGCGCGTAAGTCACATAGTAGAAGATTCCAATTGTGTTTTTGTGTAATTCTATATATTGGCACGCCATCCAAATAACTGTGCCCCCACAATCCATGAAAAAACACAATTAAAGGCGCACCTTTTTCTCTTTCATAATAATGACCTATCAGTTTTGTATTATCAAATGCTTGTATCATAACAGTTTCATTTGATTGATTTTTTATTTTATATGCATCTATGAGAATTCTATATTCATCATCGTCTGCAGTACCTAAATCTGACCATGGAGTAGTTCTTCTTTCGCAGGTTCGCTGAAATACCAATCGGCTTCCAAATATAACTCCGACCATGCATATAGCAAATCCAATAACAACTGTTATAAAGTATACTTTTTTCTCTTCACTTTTGATTTCATTCCTTTTACATAACATTATTGCTTCATTTTTCGTGTTCAAATAGTTATTTTCGTAACTCAAGTTGGTATTTCTGGCAAATTTACAATTTATAAATACCTCCATCTATCACACAGCAATTTGAACTGTCCAAAATCTTTTTTACGTATGGATTTATCTAACAGTATATATTTATTCTGTTGTCGTGGCGGGTTTGCAAAGCTTGATAAATAACGTTTTCGCAGCACAACAAATCCAGATTGTACCGTTTCCTCATCCAAATCTTTTGTTCTTGAGTACCCTAAAACCATAGTATCCAGCATACTAATCTGAAGCCATTCATCTGACCTTAATATTTGTTTGTCTTTTATCCAATCTCATAAATAAAGCATAATCCAATAGTGATCAATTAACTTGACATTTCCTCTACTTTTACAAGTTATAAGTTCTTGATAATCGGCAATTTGTTATGAGTAATCCTATTAACCATACTAATACTTAATTTGAATTCCTCCGTTTTATGCATTAAAAGTAGAAAAACAATATTCGGAATCAACACACTTACTACAACGAAAAAGGCAAATGCACCCCATCCAGAAAAAGTCACCTTGTAGGTCAGTACAGCGATGATTATACCTGAAAACACTGTGGCTATAATCCACGATACAAACATTTTAAAATAATCCTTGAATAATGAGGTATCATACATAACTGTAAATATGTTTTGTAATAACCAAGGAATTTCTATAACTGCCAAGGCAACAATTGTAGAAAGTACAATTCCATATATTCCAATATAATTAACAGAAATTAAGTTCAAAGCCAAATTTACTATAGCGGAAATTAACGGTCGAAATCTATCCTCATGCCAAATTCCTCCGGCATTCTTAAAAACATTAAGCAGTCTTGTCGTTTCATATAAATAAAAATAGACACATAAACACACTACAACTGAAAACCCCATTAAAAACTTTTCACCAACCCAAAGTCTCATAAAAGGTTGAAATATTCCCAAAAAGCAGCTTGTGCACATTCCTGTTAACCAAAAAAACATAAATGTAATTTTCTTTAAATCTGTATAATTTTTTTCCTTGCTTTCAGTTATGTAACTGTTTCCCAATCCTGCTGTAATAGAAGTTAAAAGTATTTCCATTATTCCGCATACGGAAGACATTACAAAATAATAATTCTGATAAACTGCTAAAAGAGTCAATCCTAAAAACGCTGAAATAACTATTGTATCAGCCGAATTTAAAACAACCCCTCCGAACTTTGCGATAAACAAATCTTTTATACGTCCATTAATCGAGCCCACTGTATTTGCATCTAATTTCCCTTTTGGATAATAATCAGGATACATTTTAGATACAATTATAGAAGTTATGATGTTATTTGTGATTTGGCTAACAATTGCAACAATTAAATACAGATAATAATTTCTAAACACATATATCATAAGGAATTGTGTCAGGAACTGAACCGTATTAATTGCCAATGAAATTTTACTAGTCACATCGGTTCTCTGATGCGCCATTAGCAAACTATTTTTATATGCAAACAACCAATACGAGAAAACAGTTGCCGCCAAATTTAATAAATATAATATATGTAAGTCAAGATTTTCTGGAATACTTCCTTTTACAAAAAAAGGGATAAGAGGCGTCGCTAATAAACCCGCTACTGCAATGACACATCCTATAATTCTATAATATATTTTATAAAGTCTCATCAATGCACATATCGTAGCAGTATCTTCCTCTGCTATTGGCTTGTACATGCTGTACACCATTGCACTTCCAACACCCAATTCTGCCAAATTTAGCACTTGAAGAATTGATGTAAACAAGCTATTTAAACCAACATACTGAACGCCCATGAAATAGATCATTACAGTTCTCATTAAAAACGGAACTATCATTTGATAAATTTTTAGAAGCGTACCAAACATCATATTTCTTGTTGCGTTTCTAGTTCTACTGTTCGCCATATCTAAATGCTTTGCTCCTTATCTTCCCACTCTATGCTCTTCTTGCTGGAACTCCTACAAGTGTAGATCCTTCTTCCAAACAACTATGCACAACAACTGCACCAGCACCAATTTTACAGTTATCAGCAATTTGAATATCTCCGATTATTACTGCACCAAATCCAATATCAACATTTTTACCAATAACTGGCGCTCCTCCACTTTTTCCATCATTTCCAATACAATTATTACCATGCAGACAGCATCCTTGACCTATTGCAGCATTACCATTTATGATAATTGTTCCGTGATGATAAATCGTAATCCCTGGTTCAAAAACAGTTGCTCCAATATAAAAACCAATTCTGTTTCCAATCGTATTTTTTCTTCTTGCCCAATATAGTCTCAAAAGTCTACCAAGCTTATTATTTTTTGAGATATAATATTGTTCATGGCGTAAGCAATACATATACTTTTTTATTTGAACCAAATGATCATTGGTTCTTTTCATAAACAAATCATTTTGGGTATCGTAATACTTGCGATCCATGTCGATTGCGTCTTTCATTTCTTTTCTACTTTTGATAATATACAAGTTTGTCACCTCCTAATTTAATCATCCTCTGCATAATTTGTACTTTTCCCTATAAACATTAACAATGCTAAAACAATCAAGAAATAACTTCCAAGTGTTATTTCTACCATAGAAATGACAATAAATGTATACAACAGCGCCATATATGATTTGCTATATCTGTCCTTTTGCTTTACCATTGCAATGCACATTATCGTTAAAATTAGAAAGGCTCCTACAATTCCATATGAAACAATAATATCAGCCAGACCATTCTGAGTATTGCCTCCCCTAGCAACCGTATACGACATAATATGGTTATTCTCTGCTCCGAAGCCAAACCACGGATTCATCATCAAAAGTTTTAGAACATTTTGATATATCGTCATTCTACCAGTAAGTGTTGTATCTTCATGCAAAAAATCAACAATAAAACTATTTATGGGTCCCCACGTTAGAATAGCTGAATTAATAAACAAAAGTGAATCGCAAAACAGAATCAATACAATCGCTACAATGGGATTCAAAATTATTTTTTCAAACTTTTCCTGAAATAAATACAGCACTGCAAACAAAACACATGCAACCGCAGCAGTCGTGCATGTCGATGTTATTGCAATAAAAAATGCTATCCCCCATAAAACGATTAATGTTGTATTTACTTTCTTTGCTTTCTCTTCACGCATATTAGCATATAATGCAACTGAAAATATATGTAAATATGATAAGTTGAATTTGTTTCCTAACAGCAAATTGCCTTTATCCTGTCCAATACCCCCAGTAAAAAAGCCATGTACATCTGCAATAAAACAATAAATCAGCGTACAAGCAAGCAAAACTCGTATAGCAGTTTTTTCCTCTCTTACCTCACAGGCATATTCCAAAGCAATAAATGGTGCAACAGTTTTAACAACAGCAAATATAATATTAATCAAACCATATCCCGACAAATCCCTATTCATCCATGACGAATATCCCACGCTAACGCTCAAAAGAATTAAAATGATATTTATCAAACAGTTTTCTTTTTTTATAAACGCATTTATATTAATGAAAACAAGACCAATTAACGCAATCGCAGCGTAACGTTGGATTTTCAAAAATCCAACAAAATATTCCTCTTTGAATGCTATGAATGACAGATGAAACATCAACACTGTCATTATAAATGTGATAAGTTGTTTTTTTCTTACAACCATGCACATCCTCCTTACTCCACCTACTATTATATGTTCAACTGTTCTTTTTCTTTCCAACAAATATCCGGAAAAAAATCCATTCCTGCTTAAAAATAAATGCTAATAAATATAAAATCCTTTTTGGTTTCTTAGCAGTTTTCAACTGCTTTCTTGCAATGGTTTGAACTTCGTTCATACCACAAATTTCTTTTACCCTTACTCTTCCATCTGCTACCGAGTGATTTTCTGTCTTCCTGTATTCATTAGGAAAGCATGTACCAAAAATCAACTGCCATAAAAACATATTTTGAAACTCATCTATGTGTTTATTCCTTACATGACTGTTCTCAATAAATATCATAAATGATCTATATAAGCTCACATATTGCTTTGGAAGCGATTCACGATACTTTTGGGTAAGACTTCCAAATCGCAAATCATAATAATAGCAAGCGTCATTTACAGCATACACTTTCTTTGCAAAACAAAGTGCTTCCAGATTAAATAAAAAGTCTTCACTTCCCACTTTACGTTCAGAAACAAAAGTTAAATTATTCTCTATTAGAAAATCTCTTCTATAAATGTGTGACCAGGCTGAAAGCACATATGAATTTACCGATTTAAGTGCCTCTTTCATTAATGAATCAATATCCTCAACGGAATCGTAGGAACCCTCCTGAAGAATATTCTTACATAATGTTGTTTTTCCATCCACATGACGATAATAGTTAAACTTAACAATATCTGGTACTTGAGACGCTACCCCAATATCGCCAATTGCTTTCGTCGCTATTACTTCAAGAAACGTAGGTGTAACCCAGTCGTCAGCATCACACATATGAATAAACTGACCTTTTGCTTCTGCTATTCCTGCGTTTCTTGCACTGGATAATCCACCATTCTCTTTATGAATACACTTTATAAAATCGTATTTTCCAACATAAAAATCCGCTATTTCACTAGTACGATCTGTAGAGCCATCATCCACAATAATTATTTCGTAATCTGTGAAACTTTGTGCCAGAAAGGATTTAACACATCTATCGAGATATTTTTCAACATTATAAGAAGGCAAAATAACTGAGAAAAATGGTGTCATTATATCTTTCCCCCTTTAATTTAAATTTTCTTCAATCAGCTGAATATATTTATTAATTTCTTCTTCATTTCCTGTTCTTTCTTTTTTCAAATTCTCAACAAGCTGATTTCTTAATTGCTGATTTTCGCTAAGTTGCATTAGGCCCTCTGCAACACTTTCTCCATTCATCGATACAATTAGTCCGTTTTCTCCATTATTTATTGAAGCCCCAACCGTTGCATAATTTGTTACTAAAATAGGCTTATTGAGTATTTTTGCTTCATCCAATGCAATTGACTTTCCTTCGTATCGGGATGTCTGTGCGAAAATATCGCAACCAGCAATATATGGATAGGGATTTTCCTTTATACCGACAAGTTTTACCTCTTTTACAAGTTCATTTGTCTTGATTAGTCTTTCTAATTCCGCTCTTAGTTCTCCTTCCCCCAGTATATACCAAACAAACTCTATTCCTCGCTTCTTTACTTTTGCGGCTGCATCAATTGCAATTTCATATCCTTTTTGTGGAGCTAGTCTTCCAATAGATACAATCTTTAATCCCTCATACTGGAAAAAGTCATCCTCCGGGACCAACTTTGCAGCATTCCGAATTATTTCTGGTGAAGAGATATTTTCAAGCACAAGAGCCTTTTTTCTAAGATCCGGATAAACTCTGGCAAAACTATCAACGCAATCCTGAGATATGGTTACAACTCGATCCGCTTTTTCATAATAATTTCGCTCATAGTCATAGTCTACATCCAACTTTTCAAATTCATTATGAATCCAAAGAATCTTCTTTTTAGCCGTAACCTTATCAATCACATAATAGTTTGTCGGACCATTCATGTAAGAAATTGCCAAGTCATATCTTTTTTTGAGCTTTGGCAGATGCTTTCCCCATAATTCCCATCTTTTCTCGTTCCAACTTAGATTTTTGCATAAAAATCTTGATTTTATTTGCCAACTTGCTTGATTTATCAAGTCTCTGCCATTACACACTTTCTTTCTACGCAAACTCATAGGCGTGGCAAAGTTTTCCAGTTCGTACTGATTGTTTAAAAAATGAACTGTGCTAGGAATCTGCTTCATGTACATTCCGTTAGGATTTGCGACGATTAAATCGACATTCCATCTATCTTTTGGTAACCGATTCAAAAAAGAGATAAGGCTCTTTTCCGCACCTCCACATCCCATTCCATAACAAACAATCAATACATCTTTCATTTTTTTCTCCTATCTACTTATGTCATTTTGTTACCGCTATCGTGTGCTTTTTCTTAAGTTTCCTGATATATTTTATTGTACCAGTCGAATACAAAAATTTCTTTGCTTTCTCAATTGCATAATCTTTGATCGTAATTGGTGCAACCTGATTAAGTGCTTTATTAATTGGCATTTCTGCTGCTAAGCAATAAAACTCATCCCGCTTTTCATTTGCTTTTGCACTGTTTCTAACCATGATTCCATTATATTGAACCAGTTCTTCTGTATCTATAGAAAAACATTCAACTTCTGATGCAATCCCTTCCATAACTTTCTTACCTTTTTCAGAATGCACAAAAATTGAAGAGTATCCCTTATCATCGTCTTCCCTTCCGGTCAATTTTGCGTATTCATAGCAATCAAAAATTGTGATATCGCTCGGACGTTCCAATCCTTTAAATGCACAATACGCACACGATGGTCTCGAAGCCAATTCACTGACAAAGGACTTCATGTAAGGATCCACTCGCCCTGAGCCATAGTAGGTCTTTCCATTATCAAAATCAATTTTCATCGTTGTCGTATGATATCCATACGTTTTATGTTTGAACCGTGCTCCTACCATTTTGCTGTTGAATTTTTCTTCCATAAAATTCACATAGTTTCTCCACAATCCTGGTGAAGGAACACCACGACAGACAAAATCTACACATAATAGGTTCTCAGGTTTTTTCTTTAAGTAATGCAAAAGTCCGGCAATTTGACATGGAGATCCTGTGAACATCACATACACTCCATCTAGCAATTCTTTCTTTATTCTTTCAAACGTATTTCCAAGTGTAGATTGAACAAACTTTGACCCTCTCATTTCCTGAAGCTGCGCAGTCGTTGTTGCTCTTTTACAAATGACATTCATCATTTCATCGTAGCCTGTTCCATAAACTACGCCGCCATTATGCAGCACATATTCTGCCAGAGCTGTGAACCCACCCCCGGATGTACTTTCAAAAAGGACATTATTGTTTTTGATTCTCAGAATAAATCCTTTCGTCTGTTCGGGATTCTTTTCTACTTTATTAATAATAGGACAAGTTGCATCACATATTCCGCAATCCACACATTTTTTCTGATCAATCACAGGATATAGAAAGCCTTCTTGATCTGCTTGCATTGCAATTGCTTTTTTAGGACATGCGTTATAGCAAGCCGTACAACCACAACAATCTTTTTTATCTTTAATTGTAATCACCTGTCCTCATCTCCCTTATTTCAAATTTTCCAATACCTTTAAATAGTAGTTTTGAAAGTTTCTTGCAACATCTTTTTCGTCAAATCCTGCCCGCTTTAATTCTTCACAGCGAGAATATCTTTTAAATCCGCGGAAATTCAGGATTTCCCGAACCCATTCCGCCTTATCATCTGAAAGAGGAAGGTATTTTACACAGTTTGTGACACCAACTTCCTTTGTAATTGTATCAGCAAGAATTACAGGCAATCCTGAAGCTTGTGCTTCGACACCAGCCACTGGCAGCCCTTCACAGAATGATGGCATTACAAAAACGTCGATTGCTTGATACATTTTAGGCATTTCATCCGTTGTCCCCATAAACCGGACACTGTCTTCTAGATTCATTTTTTTAACTTTGTCCTGAATTTTCTTATACAATTCGCCATCTCCAAAGAGCAATAGAACTGCATCCGGGCATTTACTATGAAGTGCAGAAAACATTTCTATTAAATACTCATGATTCTTCTGTATATTAAATCTCCCGGCATGTCCAACTACAAATTTGTCTTCCACACCTAATTTCTTTCTCATTTCTTTCCTGAGAGATACATTATAAGAGAATTTTTCCAGTGCTATACCATTAGGAATAAACTTATACTTCTGATTTTTTACAATACTCTTCGGGAATGAAAACTGTGCTGCCAACGATGAACACGCCCAAAATTCATCAACAAAAACGGGCATAAATAGTTTAAATATTTTTGACATCACCACTGAGATTTTATTTCGATATACAGCGTTTCCTGCATTATGACTATGAAATGTAACATGCTTTACTCCCGCCAATTTTGCAATAAAGACCGTTGTCATATCCGAAGCGGGACCACCATTTAAATGTAATACCTTTATGTCATTGTCTTTAAAAACCCGGTATAATCTATACCATCGAACAAAACCTCTATGCCATTTATTGCTTATCTCATCCGCAGATGCAATTAATTTTTGAGACCCCATTTTGATAACGACATCTTCCAAATCCTCATGTCGATCATGTAAAACAAGATAATCAAAATTAATTTTTTCTCTATCTATATTTTTTTGAATGTTGATCATCATTGATGTAATGCCACCAACCCCCAAAGGAGCTGTAACTAAAATATGTTTTGCTTGGTTCACGATTTATCCTCCCGCAATTTTCCTCTGTTTTATGGCAGCATTTATTCAATTATACTCAGCCCATGAATGCTGCATTAATATACTGATCTGTTTTTTGTTTCAATTTCGCCAATTTACAATAAACTTTTTCGTAATCAATAATTTTCTGAATAGTTGAAATATCTCCTGAAAATCTTCTATCACTAACACCAAGATTTTGACAGAGAGAATCTATTCTGGAGTTTTTCGATGTTGCACTTGTGTTTGCATAACGATTAAAAATCATAAATTTCTTTTCATTGATGATAGAGAAACACGTTCCGTGAAAGGAATCCGTACAGACGTACTCTGCACCACGTAACAAATTCAGAAAGCGATCCGGTGCAACATCGTACGGCGCATAATCACCAAAGCTCTCATCATCCTCAACATACTGATCCATATGACGCAAAGCCACTATTTTAAGGCCTGTTGATTCCGCTAATTTCCGAACCTGTTTTCTGTATTCTGGATTCGCACCCAAAAAATACGCAAAAATATATGGCTCATCCATTTCCTTTTTTATTGGAATCAGCTTTTCCCACTGCTCTTTATCAAAGTTAAAAACAGGGTCCAAAATCACCGGGGCATCCAATCCTGTTAGTTCTTTTACTATTTCACTTCCACGGTTTTCTCTCATGCTGATATAGTCTAACCGTTTTAGAAAATCTGCTGTTCTTTTTTTCTGATACCATGGAATTTGACCAACACCAAAACTTGAAGCATACGAGATTTTCCTAATATGATTAGGAACAAACATCAAATTATAAAAATTTGTAGGCAATCCCGCTGGTGACCAAAGCTGATCACTTCCGGTTACAACTGCATCATATCGTTTTGCCCCTTCACACAGACCTTTATATCCACAAAACTCCGGAGATAATTTTGTAAAAGCTTTATTCTTAAATTGTTCAAAGGCCTTCATCCGAACTGCATCATTCTTTGCAAATTCCGGATGTTTTTTCATTCCCCGCTTTTTCAAAAAAGCTTCATATTTATCATTCAAAAGTACTCCATTCAATAACCGTGGAACAGATCTTATCTTTTCTGTTATTGTAAGTTTCTTCTTATATCTTATTAATTCATAATCAATTCCACGAGATTCAAGCATTTTAACTGTTGCGAATGCTTGTAGCATTCCACCATAATTCTCATGAAAATACTTAATACACACACCTATCATTTAACTCTCTCCTGTTCACGCAGCAAATTCTTATAGATGTTTTTCATCTGCTGATGAGAAATATCCAGTCTAAATTCTTCTGCTTTTTCTACGCATGCCTTCCGCATCGAAAACCTTGCTTCTTTATCACTAAGTAACTGGATTTTATCTGCAAAGGCATCCGCATCCCTAGGAGAGCACAGGTATCCAGTTTGGCCATCTATAACGTAGTCTTTAATTCCCTGTACGTTGCTCCCAACCACAGGCACTCCAGATGCCAAAGCCTCAATTCCAGCTACTCCAAGGCCTTCACGCAATGACGGAAGAACTGCGATGTCTGCACATCTATTTATTTCTGGAATATCTTTTCTGAATCCCAAGAAGATTACTCTCACATTTTTTTCTTCTGCATATTTTTTCAGAAAATCATATGTTCCCGAATTACTCATAGCCTTCCCACAAATCAAAAATACATAGTGTTTGTCATTAATTTTTGACAAGGCTTCAATGATAACTTTATGGTTTTTTCGAGTAGACAATTCCCCAACTTCCAGAATTGCGATATCACTTTCTGAAAGCCCCAGTGACTCTCGATACCTATCTCTGTCTATTTGACATTCATGGTATCTTGACGTATCTACTCCAACGCCATTGATATGATAGACATTTTTACATGCCATCTTTTTCATTTGAGTATAATCTTCTTTATTAATTGTTATAATCCCATCCGTCATCCATGAACAAAACCACTCTACACCGCCATAGACGATTTTTGTCTTTAATGAAGACCCCTTCGGAAAAGTTAATCCATGCGTAGTATAAACTACTACACATCCTTCTTTTCTCTTGCGTCTTGTAGCAATTCTAACAATTGCTCCCGGAATAGGCGTGTGGACATGAACAAAATCAAAATGATATCTATTCAGTAATTCTTTATACTGTTTATATGCTGTAAGACTTTCTTTGCTTACTGGAGATGTTGATGAAAAATCGATCTGATGAAATGTAACTCCAATAGATGCAAATCGCTCTTTAGGTACAAAAGTAGAAACTGAATTTCCGTTTGCTGCACAATGTACTTCATATCCCATTTCTTGCAACAGCTTCATATCCGGAATCAAAAATCCGTTTAGAAATCCACCTGTTGCCGCTACTATTAGTGCTCGTTTCATCTCTCTCTCCTTTTACTTTTCCATCTGCTGTGCGATATCAGCATCCACAATTTCCTCGCCAGTCTTGTGCTTCAGCTGCTCCTTGGATGCTTCACTCAGACCGTTGTTGATCACACAGTTCATATCGCAGGTGCTGCACTTGTCCAGATCCTCTTTAGTGACTTTGCCATCACGGTAGTCGCGGCAAATCTTCAGTTCATACATGCTGTACGGATGTTTGGTGAACAGAGCTTTGAACTTATGAACCAGAACCCAGGTAGCAGGCTTCCAAATGTACTTGTGCATAGCAGGACTTACACTACCAATCATCCAGCAGTCACGGTCGCAGCAACGAACCTTTGCACGAACTTTCTCAGCCTCCGGGCTATTCCACAGCTCATCCCAAGTCTGATTGTTCAGGTTGCCCATAACCTCTTTATCCTTGGTACCATTGCAAGGCATGACATCACCATACGGATCGATGAAGAAGGTATCGAAGCTCATGTCGCAAGGCAGCAGACGCTTCTGGCCGTAAATGTAGTTGATCAGGCCGTGGTTAAAGTATGCACGGAACCACTTCTTCGGGCTATTGCTGCGGAGCAGTTCATTGACCAGATTCTCGAAGTTCTTTGCGACCATCGGACGGTCATGAATGATATTCTTGGCCTCAACGAAGTAGAAGCTGTTATGCAGAGATGCTGTTGCGAACTCCATGCCCATCTCGTCAGAAATCTTGTACAGAGGAACCAAGTCAGGTGCGTTCTTGTCCTGAACAGTCATACCGAAACCAACGTCCTTCATACCCATCTCACGCAGCTTCTTCAGTGTGCCGTAGCCACGCTGGTAGCCGTTCTGCAGACCACGAATTTCGTTATTGGTCTGCTCAAGACCTTCGATAGAAATACGAATACCGATTTGAGGAAACTCCTTACACAGATCAACGATACGATCTGTGAAGAAACCGTTGGTCGAAATAACGATACGGTCAGACTTCTTATACAGTTCGCGCACAATATCCTTCAGGTCGGTGCGGATGAACGGCTCACCACCGGTAATGTTGGTAAAATACATCTTCGGCAGCTTCTTGATGGTCTCAATGCTGATTTCCTCCTCCGGCTTGGAAGGCGCTTTATAACGGTTGCACATGGAGCAACGGGCGTTGCAGCGGTAAGTAACGATGACCGTACCATTTAACTTCTTTTCTTCAGACATAATTAACTCTCCTATTATTTACTCTCTCTTTTATGAATGTTCAGATTTTATTTAAGGACCTCTCAGCACATGTTAGTAATAGAATCAGACAGTGTAGATAACCATAACAACTGTAAATATGTATACTCCGCATAAAAAAGAAAACGAGGTTTGTGAAAGATGGTATCAACCGTTCAAACACAAATCCTCCTAATTCATCTTTTTCGTTTTAAACGACATGTATCCAAGCATTACCAGTAATATCACATGTTTTCATTTCAATGATTCACTCATATGCGTCTTTTATTCTCACAGTTTTTTATACTACATTCCATATTTTTCAAAAAAAGCATCCGTCCGTAACCGTTCCGATCGAATTACACTATATACTTTTTCGTAGTCAATGGGGCTCTTCATCTTTTCAGAAATACACGCGGCATCCCCCGATGTGACCATCCGATCTTCCAAGTGCAACATCGACATCAATGAATAGAATCGATCATTTTCAGCAGCACCCGATCCCTTCTGCACAAAGAACAAAAATTGCTTTTTAAAAATGATACAAAACAGCATTCCATGATATGTATTGGTAAAGATACAGTTAGCATTTTTATAAAGGCCAAGCCATTTCTCAACAGTTGGAAAAATCGGATTTTCATTCAAAAACAATGTGTAATTAGACGGAGAAGTTACTATTAACTTCATATTTTCATCCGCTGCATATCTCTTTATTTCATCAAATGAAACATTCTTTTTGTCTCCAAGATTTAAGAAATAACAATAGCAATAATTTTTTTCTTCAATGTTTGCATATGGATATTCACCCATATCCAGCAAGAGCGTTGGATCAAGAACTTGAACTACCTCTTTATCCACGATTGACTCGACCATATTAACTGCGGTCTTTTCTCGCACACTAATACCATCGAATCTGTTCAGCCACGGCTTGATTTTTTCAGCTATTTCTTTTGGTAAAGAGGGTCTGCCAAAGCTTGCAGCGTATGAAAGTTTGATTGCCTCATCTGGAGCATAATTCAAGAATCTACTTCCCGTTGGATTTCTCCAGATTTGATCACTCCCCGCAATAAAGCAGTCTGCCTTCGGACAATTTTTATACATTGCCTTTTCTGAAATATACCCCTTCGTGGATACAGCAATATTGTCCTTAATAAATCGTCCCATTTCAAACTGTGCAACTGCCTTGGCACAGAAAGGCTTAAACCATTTAATGTTTTTCAGCCTTTTCAGAATCAAAACCGGATTGGCACGATAGTCCCTTAAATGTTCTGGATCATGCCCCCTTTTTTTCAAATACTTCTGTAATGCATAACACTGTAGG
Organism: Blautia sp. MSK17_66; assembly: GCF_020538025.1. Classification (NCBI taxonomy): domain Bacteria; kingdom Bacillati; phylum Bacillota; class Clostridia; order Lachnospirales; family Lachnospiraceae; genus Blautia; species Blautia sp. MSK17_66. The sequence continues at coordinate 24,468 of NZ_JAJBNQ010000023.1, read as the reverse complement.
GTTGATCCGTAATTGATATTTGTCCGAATATAACTATATGTGGAATTAATTGATATTTTCATTTTGATCACTCTCCCGATAACAGTTTTCTTAAAAATTTCATTCGATAAATCTGAACTCTCAGCTTATCTGGAATATGCGTCTTAATCATATTCTTCGCCGCATAGACCGTTTTTTTCTTTCCAACTGTATCGTTATAGTTTTCTTCTATTTTTTTGTATCCCTCCATATAGTAGTTTTCTAATACAGCATCACGCGCTTTACCACGTTTTGATGGCTTTAAAAGATTCGAGTTATGTCGTGTTATAGAAGCCAGATCTACTTCATACATAACCATCTTTTCCTGCAATTTAGACAAATACTGCATTCCCTTCTCAGTATTAACCATCATGCAGTTAATGCCTTTTCGGATTGAAAGTGCTGGGTCATTTCTTACTATGAATTCCGGATGTTCTATTTCTATAGCCCAGTAATCGCCGAATGTAAAATCGCTCACTCTGTTAGTATTTGACATTTCACAGCTGAAGCAATTCTCACGCGAAATATCTCCTCTCAAATAGTGTATTTCATGTGAGGCTCCTTCTTTTGGAAAACGCTTGATTTTGATTTTATTCTTATCGCCATTGTCATAGTAGGAATAACAGAAATTGCTTCCCCATCCAGCTTTTTTATCTCTGAATATATAATCTGTTATTACAATATTTTGTTCTTTTTCAACTTCTCTTAAATAATCATTGAATATTGTTTTAGATGTCACTCCATGGCATATTACATCCACAACAATCAGATTTTCATACTCATTGTTCAAAAAGGACTTCAGTCCTAGTGCCTGGCAAGGAGTTCCGCCAAAGAGAACCAATTTTCCATTTTTTAAGTCCTCTTTGATTTGCTGATATGTTGTTCCTATATGGCTAAGAATATATTTTGAATTCAGGATAGATTGAAGTTCATCTACATTTGTCACCCGAACATGATACGCACTATATTCGCCATTTATCATTTTTCCAGCACAACCATAGCAAACTCCACCTGTTTCAAGAACAATTTCTGCCAACATTTGAAATGCTGCTCCTGAAGCTGAACGTTTCAGTTTTTCAGCATCCCTTGATTGCCCTGCATAGCATTTGATTGGACTGTGCCGTTCTATTTGCATTCTCCTAGCACACACTTTGGTACATAAGCCACAATCGACACATTTGTCATCGTTAATGACTACTTTTTCATATCCATATTTATTTACGCCAATACCAATAGCGTTTTTAGGACATGCATTTGCACAGGCCATACACGCCGTACACTTTTCCTCACAACAAATAGTGCCTTTCACTTTTTTCTCCTACCTATAAACCTTCATAATTTTCTCGTAATACTCATCAATGGTATCGAAGCTGATGTCCTTGCAGTTCGCACTGTACTCCGCACACAGCTTCTTATCACCCCAGAGCTTTTCTATCTTTTCTTTCAAATCTTTCCCGTTACCGCTCTCAAACAGCTCGCCAGTCTTGCCGACCTGAATCAGTTCCGGGATGCCACCTATCTCAGCTCCCAGCACCGGCGTGCCGTACATCTGGGATTCCATTACGGAGAACGGGCAGTTCTCATACCACTCAGACGGGTAAATGGAGAACCGTGCCTCACGGATAAGCTTTTCCAGTGCTTCGCCTTTCTGGAAACCAACGTTCTTGATGTTCTTAATACCATTTACTGTCTCTTCCAGCGGGCCAGTACCAGCGAAGATGAACTGCACATCCGGCAGCTCCTTACAGACCTTGATGAGTGTGCCAATGCCCTTCTCCTCAGAGAAGCGGCCGAAGTAAAGGACGTAGTCCTTTTTCTCCGTTTCCTTCCACTCCACCTTGTCGATAAAGTTGTGCATTGCCACGGTCTTGGTCGCAAACAGAGGATTGCTGTCCATCTTGCTCTTCATGAACTCGGAACAGCAGATCATCGTATCAATGTACTTATATGTACCCTTCCACTTCCAGAACTCGGCCTCCATCATGCCAATGGCTGATTTCGCAGTAGAACCATGGATGCACTTGCCTTTTACGCAGTTCATGAAATGACCGCCGAGGCACTTCTCACAGTTCTTATGAGTATTCGGGTTGTTAAGCATATGGTTCGGGCAGACTAGCTGGTAATCATGTGCTGTAAAGACAATTTTGCACTTATGCCTTGTCTTTTTGCACCACTTCATGATTTCCAGAATCATGGATGGAGTCAATTGATAGTTAAAATTATTCAGGTGACAGACATCCGGCTGGAAGTCGTCCAGCACTTTTCTCAGCTGTACTCTTGCTTCTTTGCTGTAGATTGTCTTAATCGGGTAAGTCAGCTTGCTTAATTTACTTCCTCCGTGGAAGTCCATGTCACTTGTGTAAGCATTAACATGGTTGCCAACGCATCGGCCTTCGTGTTCCATACCGAAGTACTGTACCTTATGCCCTGTTTTTTCCAGATGTTCGCCTAATTTAAATATGTAGGTTTCTGATCCGCCATTCGGATACAGGAACTTATTTATCATCAAAATCTTCATTCTTCTCTCATTCCTTCAGCCACTTCCTCATCTCTGATACAGTTTCAATGTCTTTTCTACCACATCGTCCCAGTTATATTTTCTGCAGATAAATTCCTCGGCCTGTGCTTTATAGGTTTCTACCATTTCCGGATGGTCACAGGCGTTCTGTAATTTTGCTTTCAGATCACTGACATCCGATTTTCTGAACAGCAGTGCCTTGTCTTCTACCACCTCTGCGCATTCCGGTATGTCGGATGTCAGGCAGCAGTTTCCGTAACTCATTGCTTCCAGGAGACTTAACGGCATGCCTTCAAGGTCGGACGGAAGTGTGTAGATATATGGATTGCTGTATAGCTCTTCCAATATCTCTCCCTGAACAAAGCCGGTAAAAATAATCCTGTCATCGTCTTTTGCCAGGCTCTTCAGTTCATCCATAAATGCCTGTGTGTCGGAGCTTCCTCCGGCGATGACGAGTTTCTTATCTGTCTTCGTCTGTTTAAATGCTTCTATTAAATAGCGCTCACCTTTTTCCGGGACGATTCTTCCTAAGTAAAGAATGTAACTGTCCTTGGTGAGTCCCCATTTCTCGGTGATCTGACGGGCTTTCCGTGGTTTTGCTTTATTTACACCGTTTGGAATAAACCGGGTGGTCCTTCCATATGTATTTTGGAAATAATCCTGAACGCCTTTGCTGAGTACGATGATCTCATCGGCAAAGCGGACAGCATTTTTTTCTCCGCTTCTGATGTACCAGCTTGCAAATTTTCCCCACTTGGCTCTCTGATGATCGAGACCATGCACGGTGACGATCACTTTCTTTCCAAACAGTTTCGGGAGCCAGCACATAAAGGCCGGGCCTTCTGCATGGATATGTACAACATCATAGTTTCCAAGAGCTGCCCGAAGGCTTGCGGATACGGATGCTGTCATGGCAGCAAGCCCGCGTTTATCTATTGTAAAGACTTCCTGTAAAGTGACGCCTTTGTATGTCTTAAGTTTTGTACCGTCGAATTCGCTTCCGGCTACGTTGTGTCCTTTTCGGTTATAACAGGTTACAGAATGGGATTTCTTCGCCATTCTGGTTGCCAACTCTTCCACAACAATTTCAATCCCGCCTTCTCTAGATGGGATTCTTTTATGTCCCAGCATAGCAATCCGTAAATTTTCTCTGCTATGTTTCTTCTTCATATCTTCTGGTAATTTTCCTGTGTTTCTTTGATTAACAGCAGGATTTTCTCCTCATTGTTGTTTCAAGTCTTTTTTATATATAACTTCGAACACTTTCACCATCTGACAGACGGCGGACTTCCCGGATTCCCCGTGGACTCCGGTGGGCGGTGTTCTGCCCGAAAGCAATATCCTGTAGATATCACTTTTTCTGTGATTTCTCACACACTCTATATGCAGAACTCATCCAACTGGAAGGGCTCTTTGCATACGTTTTATACAGACAAATATCTCCGGATTTTCTGTTTTACACACAGGAACCTGGAGTCTTTGAGGCTGTCTTCTCTTTGTTTTGCTCAAATCCTTTCAGACATTTCTTTCCAAGATTTCGAGCTGTATTCAGATAACGGTTTCCTCTGTGTCCATTTGGACAGAAGAATTCGTTTTCTTTGTTTTTGATTTTTTCTCCACAGATACTGCAAACGGAACTGATCTCATGCTGCTGCAGTTCGACCACCACGATTCCTTCCTGCCACGCTTTATATTTGATCTTCTCGCGAATCGCAGTGCTTAGGTGAATCGGTGAATGATTTCCTGCCTTTGTCATGATAATTTTGCTGTAATCCCTGTCAAACTCCGGCAGGGCGATGATTTTGGCATTGTTGTTTTTGCAGTATTCTATAACTTGTCTACTTATGCTGTGAGAATAAAAATCATTGAGATTTCTTAGTTTTTCCCAGTACCTTGCATTGGCGTGGGGATTATCTCCGGCACCTCCGGACTCCTGGGATTTTTTTAGTTTTGCTTCAACTGTTTTACAGCGGTGGCTGTATTCTGCACCGCCTCTGATGAAGCGAGTTCCTTCGCTGTTTCCCTCCGAATCCAGAATGCAACAGACCGTGCATGCATCCTGATTGCAAAAAACTACTGCACAGATTTTTTCTTTTGCGTTCATCCGTTCTTTGGCGGTTCTTCCGTCTTCGACCGGAGTTTTCCATGGAATATGCAGCTCAGTCTGATTTCTCTTAAGAACCAGAGACGGAGACATCATAACTCCTGTTTCCGGTATGGAATTCCCATACAGTCGAATCCTTGTCCATTTCCAGGCTGTTCCATTCCAGATCTTCAGGGTGATTTCCTTATTGTTGAAATCCCTGTACATTCCTTTATAGAAGGTTACGGACTCTGTAAACTGCTGCGTTCGTCTGTTCTGTGCTTCTCTTGTGCGGTAGCTTCTGGCTGCTGCAATTGCGGCATTGATCGCTGCCCTGCGAAAATAAAGCGGAACTTTTGTCCATGGAAGGGGATTTGGTACAGGCTGTTTATCTCTTCCCGTGATCGTCATCTTTTCCAGTGTACGAAGTGCTTCCATTGCTCCCGGAGTACTGTCGATAAACGTATCCAGATACAATTCATAATAAAAGCTTAAAATTTCGTTATAAAGTTCCTGCGTCTGCCTGAGCCAGTCTGTATGTCTGCAGAAAACATTAAATTTCTTTACTGTGATTGAATAACAGGAAGTTTTTTCCATGCAGGTACCTCTGCTGATTTTTCGTGAAGTATGTAACTTTGCGAAGTTTTTGTCTTTTTTTCAAAGATCATCTTATTTTAACACACACAAATTCATGTGTAAAGGTACAGAAATGACTTAAAGTCAGTCGTTTTGATACGCTTCTTGGCAATTCTGCCCAATTTTTTTTGTATTTTTTAGCAAAAACTTTTTTCAGAGTTCGTTTTTATTTCGCAAAATTACATACTTCACGAAGTTTTTTTGTGTGAATTTATCTTTTATTTTCTACAAAAAGCAGGTACCTTTTTCTGTTCGTCACAGAAAAACAGCACCTGCTTTTATATTTTACTTCTTAATCTTTACAATATAGGTTTCATAATTCGGATCCTGGTATACAATTTCGCCAAGGCTCTCCAGTCCTGCATTGTTGAGGTTTTCACCGTATTTTTCTCTTTCGCAGGAACCTACAAAGATATAGGAAATGTCATATTTCTTGATCAGTTCCTGGACTTTCTGGGTATCCGTAGAGGTATAAATGGTTTCGATCTCGGCGGATTTCTCGTTCAGATCAGCCACATCATTTCTCCACAGCCATTCGTGTACATACCAGCCCATCACGGTAGGAAGTCCGGTCATTGCGGAAACTCGTTCATAGTTGGAGTAGCTGTCGCCGTTTGCCTCCAGAACCACAGGGGAATCCTGAATGTTTTCTTTCAGCCATCGGATCGCACCGGCATCTTCCACGAAATCTGTTTCCAGAAATGCCGTTGCATTCAGACCTTTGTACTGGGACGGATCCAGAACCTGTCCAAACCAGGAATCCACGCTTCGTCCAAAGTATCCACAGGTCCACAGAAGAAGTACAAGTCCGATCACCCCGACTGCCTTGAGGATTTTTTTGCAGTTTATGAATAACAGCCGGAAAATCACATATGCCATCGTCATTCCAAACATGATATAAGCCTGATAGGTCAGCTTGAACATGGTATTGGCACGGGCATTTCCATTCTCATAGATATCGCGGACATATACCAGCTCCGGGATTGCAACCAGACCGATTGCGCACAGTCCCATGATTACTGCAAACAGATCCGGTGTGCGGACTGCCTTCATCAGGCGGTAGAGGGATTTGTGCTCCAATTTTTTCAGTTTCTCGATAATAAGCGAGATCACAAACACAAGTGTCAGGATCGTCGGAAGTCCCCACAGGACCAGAAGCTGGTGTGGCAGAGAATGGTTCTGTGCCAGTCTTACACCCTGTACCATGGTTGTGAACTGCAGGGTGAACGGCAGGATGATCACCGTTGCAATGGCAAAGATTTCTATTGCCTGTACTATCGTTACTGCAAGAATCCGTCTGATATCGCCTTTCAAGCAGATGATGTTCATAAACAATACCGTTCCGCCGGTCACGACATAGTAGATGACAAAATCCCAGTAGTTTGTCCAGTGGAACATTCCAAGGAGCATTGTCGCCGCCAGGATCTGCGGCATCAGAAGCTGTTTCATCCAGAATTTCCGACGTCCCAGTTTCTCCACAGACGGTGTTGTGTTCCGCACCTTCTTTGTCCAGGCATACAGAAGTCCCAGAAGCAGAAGGACAAACATGATGTTTACCACATGTGCATGAAGGTCTCCCAGTACGAAGGAGTAGCACGGAAATTCATGGATCGTCTTGTCCGGCACATCCGGGTTGAATCCGATATAACGGGTAGCATCCGGGAACCAATATCCACTCACTTCCTCGCCCTTTAATTTCTGGATGAGTGGGAGGATCTGTGCATAGACCACATAATGCATATTTCCGGCAATGGAAACCGCCAGTCCTGCAAGGAAACCTGCAAGTGTCGGAAGCTGTTTCTTCCAGCCTGTAACTTTCCTGCCCTGTAAGTCTGTTGTCATCTGACGCACCAGGGAAAACGGAAGTACAAAAGCAAAGCCTGCGACAAAGGTACGCATCAGGTTATAGGTAAGCTCCACCTGTGTGCCGGAAAGCTTTGTCAGAAATACTGCAAAGTACTGACCGCCGTAATAGTAATTGATCTTGCCCTGAGAATACCAGAGGTCAGTTGCCGGAAGTGTCTTGCTGCGCATCATTGCTTCCATAAAGCCATAGTCCATAAACTTCTCTGTTCCATGAGCTGCCGGATGAAATCCTGCCAGATAGGTCCACAGAAGAAATGCCGCAAAAAACAGGATTTCTTCTATATAAACAAGATCCAGTCTGTCGATTGGAAGACATTCGTATCCATTTCTCCGCTGTTTCTCGTATGCAAGGATGCAGATGATTCCATACACCAGTGCAATGCCCACGCAGGCAGCTGTCGTAAATTTCAAAATCTTGACAGATACCAGAAACCAGGTCAGAAAGCCTGTGATCGTGATGGAAACAACCTTCGAAAACATCCATCCTTTGTCTTCAAAGCTTCGAAAAAGTCTTCCTGTAACTGCCATACCCACGCATCCAAGCACGGCGGCAAGGAGATACCATGTCCAGAATGTCCACACATCTCCTTTAAGGAGAAAGGCAGACAACGCGACAAGAAGTACTGCCGGTATGACTTTTATGATTGTTTTTTTAACTGTTTGAGGTTTCATAAATTCTTATTCTCCCATCCTCTGATTGGTACACCAGATGGAATGCTTTTGCAATAACATCTTCTCTGCATTCTGTTTCTTCAAATTTCATTCCATCTTCGAATAAAATATAGGTGATTTTTTCCTGTTTTACAAGTGATTTCACAGTATTTTCATCGGTTGAGCTGTAGATCGTTTTGGCAATCTCTGCCCGGCCATAGGTATCATATCCGGCAGACCATGCATAGTAAGGCCAGCCCATGTACATCATGACTCCTGCCATCGTCACCTCATTGATGCTGTACTCCGGTGTCAGGATCAGATCTTTGCTTGTGAGGTTGTCTGCAAGCCACTCCGTCAGAGCACTGTTCATATTTACGGTGACTCTTCGACCGGGTCCATTATCGCGTACAATGATCACAAAATCATAGATTCCTGTGATCGTCAGACAGACTGCAAGCAGCACTGCCGCCGCCTTCTGCCAGATACCTCTGCCAAAGAGCTGAACTACTGCCCATCCCCAGAACATTGCCACAAACGCATAGGAAATCATGATATATTTATGATTTACTGCGATATCCGGTGTCAGGGACATACAGAATGCAAAAATCAGCGGGAACAGAAAGCTTATGAGGATAACCCGCTGTCTTCGATCTCTCAGAAAGTACAGAATTACCAGTGCCCCGAGAAAGAAGATTCCGCTCATCTGGAGCAGATACCACAGTACCCCCGGCAGCGACTTATTCTCTGCCAGGAATCCCCAGTAAAAGGAGGTCTTCACGACATTTCCCCAGATAAACAGTCTTGCCTGAAGCTCTGCAAATATAACTGCTGCCGCCGCTGTTACCAGATAATCGAGTTTTCCATCCGAAAATATCGCGAATCCAAACAGGATCAGAAGGCCTCCGATAACTGCTGCCCCATTCCAGAAAGAGGTCATTCCCAGCAGCATTCCGGCAAAAAGTGCGCTCTCCAGGTTCCGGCTCTTCCAGGCTTCTCTGCTGAACACTCTGCCAATAAGCCAGTGCCAGCCTTTTTCTCTATGTGCACATCCGGCCTCTATCCAGTCCAAAAACATCCACAGCACCAGGGCGACGATCAGAAGTCCGAACGCCAGATGTCTCTGATTCAGATAGACATTGAAATTCCAGAGTCCCCAGTTTTCGTTCGGTGTGTAGCCAATAAAGCTCATATTGGTTTTGAAGGTTTCTGCCAGGTCGCCTGCCACAAGATGCTCGATCACAAACTGAAAAAATGTCAGTGCGCTTCTGAAAAAGAAAAACAGGATCGTACATACGGAGGCTGTCAGGCTTCTGGTAATACGTAGTGCCAGATTGTAAAGCATGATGAGAAATGCCAGCAGTGCCAGGATGCTGACCAGGTTATAGGCCAGATCCAGCCGCAGTCCGAGGAATTCGAGATTTCCTACAAGGAACTGGAACATAAAATGATATTTTACATCCTGCCCTCCAAAATGCGGATACTGGGTCGGGAAATTATTTCCCAGTGAAAAGGAGCGGATCATCGCTGTATGCGGTGCGTAATCTCCGTAAACGGTATAGCCGGAATAAAGGACACCGTCCTTTATGTAAAATACATAAAACATGATCCAGCTGATAAACACGGCAAGGATCACAAAGAAAACTGCTTCCACTCGAAACTGTTTCTTATCTCTGATCAGTTCACGCTCATATCCGGACAATATGGTATTGTCTCTCCGATACCTCATGGTATACAGAGAAATCAAAAAGACAAGTGAGAGTGCCATCACGAACACATTCCCGTAAAAGAGCGGTTTCTGTGCTCCGAGTGCACTCGCTGCCCAGGAGATCATATAGGTGCTCCATCCGAATATCAGAATTCCAATCCCGAATGCGCCACAGCTCAGTATCCAGAATTTATTGTTCTTTACGTCTCCCGATGCAAAGAACATCCCTGCTGCTTCTTTTCCGATCAGTACTGCCAGCAGACAGTAAATAATTCCTAACATAAATACACCCTCTGTATTTCTTTTTTATCTTCTGCATTGTTTCGAATCCAGTATAACAGAATACGAAATTAATAGCAAAAAAACTTTTACTGTTTCTGTATATAGCTATGGATTCCCTCTGCCAGTGCGGCGGCTACTTTTTGCTGATATTCTTTTGTCTGCAGAAGTTCTGCCTCTTCCGGATTCGTGAGAAATCCGCACTCCGCTATGACCAGGATGCTCCTGCTCCTCTTCAGCAGATAGTAGCTGGTGTTTCCCTTGATTTCCCGCGGCCGTTCCACCTCGAGCATCACATTCAGTCTTTCCTGTAGAACCGCAGCCAGTTCTTTTCCCTCCGGTGAGGTTTCATAGTAAAAAACCTGCGGGCCTTTGACCGCCGGGTCATGATAGCTGTTCTGATGAATGCTGACCGTCAGTGCCGGAGCGGTCTCATCGATCAGGGCAATTCTTCGCTGCAGATCCTGTGCCTTTTTGTTCTGTGCAGACTCGTCATAAAGTCCCTTGTCTTCTTCTCTGGTCAGGACGACTGTATATCCCTTTTCTTCCAGCTTTTCTTTGAGAAGAAGTGTCACGGACAGATTGATATTTTTTTCTTCCAGTCCGTCTATCCCGATCATTCCCGGATCACTTCCCCCGTGCCCCGGATCCAGCACGATTACATTTTCTTTCTTTTCGACTTCTTCAGAATTCATCCACACAGATACTGCGGCAGCCTGCCTGGACAAAAAATAAAAACTTATCAGCAACAGGCATGCCATGATCAATTCCATCCTATATTTTCGCAAAAAGGACACATCCTCTCGCATATTCTTTCTATATATATGCCAGGATGTGTCCGCTTATAAACAGAATTCGTAACTGTTCAGTATCCTCACTATCTTCTGAATAGTTACCAGAATTACTTATTCATATTTTATGATTTCTTTCTTCAAACGTTTCATGATACGTTTTTCAAGTCGGGAGATATACGACTGGGAAATTCCAAGAAGATCTGCAACTTCTTTCTGTGTTTTTTCTTTGCCGTCTGCATTATTGAGTCCGAAGCGAAGCTTGATGATCATCTGCTCCCTCGGAGAAAGTTTATTGATTGCCTTACCGAGAAGGGTGATCTCTACTTCATCCTCCATCTTCCTTGATATCACATCATCCTCTGTCCCCAGAACATCCGAAAGGAGAAGCTCGTTTCCATCCCAGTCCACATTCAGCGGCTCATCAATGGATACCTCCATCCGGGTCTTGCTGTTCCGTCGAAGATACATCAGGATCTCATTCTCAATACATCTGGATGCGTAGGTCGCAAGCTTGATATTCTTGACCGGATTGAAGGTATTGATTGCCTTGATCAGTCCTATGGTTCCAATAGAGATCAGATCCTCCACCCCGACTCCTGTATTGTCAAATTTCTTCGCAATATAGACCACGAGTCTCAGATTATGCTCGATCAGAAGGGATCTTGCCTCCTGGTGCTGGTCGGTTTCCAGCTTACTGATCACATATGCCTCTCTCTTCGGATCCAAAGGTGCCGGAAGTACGTCACTTCCACCTATATAATAGACATCTCTTGATCTTGTCAGTACCAGTCTCTGAAAAAGCTGAAACGGGTTATAATCCACACTTGCTGCTGATCTTCTCATAATATGCTCCTCCTAACGCAATAATCTGGAATTCAACAATAGCCTGTATTCCCTCCCCAAAGCGGTAGATTTCGATGTCAGTGCAAAAACCGGTTCTGCTATATGGATCACATTTCCAGGAGTATGAATGCACAGGTCATCAAGCATCACTGCCAGAAGCATCTGCGGGTCGTTCCCTACTGTCGTAAGTGACAGATAATGTGGTTTCAGAGCTGCGATCTCTGTATTTGTCAGTTCCTTCGGATTCTCATGGAAGCTTCTCAGGATTTCTGCATCCTCCTTTGTCAGAAGCTTATACAGAAGCTCCGGTTCAATGATCGACACTGGTTTGCCATTCAACGGATCTGTAAGAAGGTTTCCACTGTCGTAAAGCCCGTAAGCTGACTGTACTCTTCCCTGACACCCCAGTGTCACAGGATAAATATTCTTCCGGCCAGCCCGGATCGAGTCTGCCGCAAAAAGAAAAGCACTGCTGCCTGTGTATACCACAAAAACGCACAGCAGAAATATCCTGAGCGTAAGTGCTCTTTCTCTTGAAACAGCCTCCCAGAAACCGCCGCACAGAAATGCGGTCAGATATAACATCAGAAACGCTTTGAGAAGAAGCGCTTCCTTCTGGATCTTAAGTCCGATCCGAAGCATCAGAAGTGCACAGAAGCCATGAAGAACAACTGTCAGCACCGGAGTATTTTCCGAAGGGATACAGAGGATCAGGCAGGAACCAAAAGCCCCCAGGATGGCGGCAGCCAGACAACGTCTGTGACTGGTGCGGCATCTTAAGAATCTTGCCACCAGCTCAAGGAGAAGATAATCCATCAAAAGATTTGCTGCAAAAACAACGTCTATGTAGATCTCCTGCATATGATCCTCCCCAAAGAAAATGGCATCCTGTAATATATAAAAAAAGACCCTCTGCACTTATATAAATCCTTCACTTTGGTAAGTGATCTCATTATATAAGACAGAGGGTGCAGATTTTGTCAAAACAGGAACTCAGTTCTGCAGAACTTCTCGCGTCTTATCGACAGCATGAAAGAAGTTTTGCGTTATGAGGAGATTTTTTATTATTTTTTCTCTTCCTGGACTTCGATCTTACGAATTGTTTTGTTTTTGATTTCTTCTTTGATCGCTGCAATGAATTCTCCGAGTTCTTTCATTCCCTCATCGCCAAGGTAACGGCTTCTTACGGAAACTTTGCCCTCTTCCTCTTCTTTTGCACCGACTACGAGCATGTACGGTACTCTCTCAAGACGTGCTTCACGGATCTTGTATCCCATCTTCTCGGAACGTCTGTCAACGGAGCAGCGGATGCCTGCTTCTTTCATCTGTGCTTCTACTTTGTCAGCATAAGCGTTGAATTTCTCGGAGATCGGGATCACACGAACCTGCTCCGGACACAGCCATGTCGGGAACATTCCTGCGTATTTTTCGATCAGCCATGCAAGTGTTCTTTCATAGCATCCCATGGATGTACGATGAATGATACACGGACGTTTTTTGTCACCGTTTTCGTCGATGTAGTACATATCAAACTGTTCAGCAAGAAGTGCATCCCACTGGATTGTGATCATGGTATCTTCTTTGCCATATACGTTCTTTGCGTTGATGTCGACTTTTGGTCCGTAGAAAGCTGCTTCTCCGACATCCTCTGTGAATGGGATGTTCAGTTCTTCGAGCATCTGACGAATATCTTCTTCTGTCTCATTCCATACTTCCGGATCACCGATGTATTTTTCTCTGTTGTTCGGATCCCATTTGGACAGATGGTAGGTTACATCCTCCTCAACTCCAAGTACCTGCAGGCAGTACTGTGCAAGTGCGATACAGTCTTTGAATTCTTTTACCATCTGGTCTGGTCTTACGATCAGATGTCCCTCAGAGATTGTAAACTGACGAACTCGTGTCAGACCATGCATCTCACCGGAATCCTCGTTACGAAACAGTGTGGATGTCTCGCCGTAACGCAACGGCAGATCACGGTAGCTGTGCTGTTCTGCTTTGTATACATAGTACTGGAACGGGCATGTCATCGGACGAAGTGCAAATACTTCTTTGTCTGTCTCTTCATCACCGAGAACGAACATTCCGTCTTTGTAATGATCCCAGTGTCCGGAGATCTTGTAGAGATCGCTCTTTGCCATCAGAGGAGTCTTGGTTCTTACATAGCCACGTTTTGTCTCCTCATCTTCGATCCATCTCTGCAGTTCCTGCATCATGATAACACCGTTTGGCATGATAAGCGGAAGTCCCTGTCCGATTACGTCTACTGTTGTGAAGATTTTCATCTCACGGCCAAGTTTGTTGTGGTCACGTTTCTTGGCTTCTTCCATCTGCTCCAGATGTTCTTTGAGCTCGTCTTTTGTTGCATAAGCTGTTCCGTAGATACGTGTCAGCATTGCGTTCTTTTCGCTTCCTCTCCAGTAAGCGCTGGAAGAAGAAAGAAGTTTGAAGGCTTTCACGCCTTTTACGCTCATCAGGTGCGGGCCTGCACAGAGGTCTGTCCAGTCTCCCTGTGAATAGAAGGAGATTTCTTCTCCCTCCGGAAGATCCTCGATCAGTTCTACCTTGTATGGCTCGTTTTTCTCCTTGAAGTATGCGATCGCATCTTCTCTGGATTTTGTAAAGCGCTCGATCTTTGCACCTTTCTTGATGATCTTCTTCATTTCTTTCTCGATTGCATCGAGGTCCTCGCGGGAGAATGGCTCGTGAGCAAAATCGTAATAAAATCCTGTATCAATAGAAGGTCCGATAGCAACCTTGGCTTCCGGATATAAGTTCTGTACTGCCTGAGCAAGTACATGGGAAGCGGTATGACGAAGAACGGCAAGTCCTTTCTCGTCTTTGGCTGTGAGAATGTTCAGTTCGCAGTCGCTGTCGAGAACGGTACGAAGGTCTACAACCTCTCCGTTTACTTCTCCTGCACAGGCTGCACGTGCCAGTCCTTCGCTGATGTCATAAGCGATGTCGATGACTGATTTTGCTTCGGAATACTCTTTTTTGGATCCGTCTTTCAGTGTGATGATCATAATCTTTGAACTCCTTTTGTAATGAATAAAAATTGTAAGTTTTCCACAGGGACGAGTAAATAATTCTATAAAGTAAAAAAGTCCCTTACAATACATCTCTGTACTGTAAGGGACGAATGATCTACTCGCGGTTCCACCCTGCTTGCTGTATCTGTACCTCATCGAACAGACTCAGCCACTCTTATAAGATGATAACGGAATCACCGGACCGGATTAGGGCCACTCGGAGATGGTCTTCGACTGCTTCCCGCTGAAATACTCTCAGCAAATGTACTTCTCTCTGGAGCCTTCCACAGTTTACTCTTCTCTTCAACGTGTTTCTTTATTCTGTAACCCATTATATCCGCACGTTTTCCGTTTGTCAATGGGTGATTTTGTTTTTTGGTAAGACCAATTTAAATTACGCGAAGTCCTCCATCTGCCAGCATGCAGCGTCTTCTTCTTGTAAAACTTCTCGCACAGGTCAGACCTTCACCGGTCGGTCCTGCGATTGTCATAGTCGTATGGCCTTCGCCGCCGATTCCTACACCGACAAGTGTTGCAGCATTTTTGGTAAAGATGGTTGTTTCGATTTCTTTTGCAAATCTTGTCATATGGTCTACGTTCTTGGAGAACATGGATGCTGTGTGGCGGTTTCCGTTTTCTGCAACTACAGCATATTTTACACAGTCCTCAAAAGTCTTGCAGCGGACGATCGGCATGATCGGCATCAGCTGTTCTACAAGTACAAATGGATGATCATGCGGTACTTCACAGAGAACCAGCCTGGTGTCTGCATCTTTGATTCCGATGCTTTCAAGAATCAGAGAAGCGTCCTTGCCGACCCATTTCTTGTTTACGGAATATTTGCCGTCCTTTTCCAGAAATACCACTTTAAGAAGCTGTTCCGTCTCCTGTGGCGTGATAAGATGCGCACCGCAGGCACACATCTTGCGGATCAGTTCATCTGCTACGTTATCCATAACAAACGTTTCTTTTTCTGCCAGACACAGAAGATTGTTATCGAAGGATGCACCTCTGTAAATTTCGGATGCAGCTTTATCCAGATCAGCCGTATCATCGACTACAACGGGTGGGTTTCCTGCTCCTGCACCAATTGTTTTTTTGCCGGATTTGAGAAGTGCATTTACCATTCCCATTCCACCTGTTCCAACCATCAGACGTATCTTCGGACTGGCTGTCAGTTTATTAACTGCTTCCATGTCAGGTTCTCTCTGCATGGTAATCAGGTTTGCAGGTCCGCCGTTCTCCACGATCGTCCTGTGGAGAATCTGAAGGCAGACCGCACAGACTTTTTTGGCACCCGGATGGACATTAAATACAACTGCATTTCCGCCACCGATCATACTAATCGTATTGTTGATGATAGTTTCTGTCGGGTTTGTAGATGGTGTGATCGCACCGATAACGCCAAATGGAGCCTGCTCTTCGATCATAAGACCGGAGTCACCGGAAATCGCATCTGTAACCAGACATTCCACCCCTGGTGTCTTGTCGATTACAGCAAGATTTTTTGCAATCTTATCCTCATAACGTCCCATTCCAGTTTCTTCATGGATCATTTTGGCAAACATTGGGGCATTTTCTCTGGAAACAACACGGATCGCTTCTATAATACGGCGACGATCTTCTACTTTATAATTCATATACCAGTCTCTCTGTGCGATGTATGCGGCATCGATTGCATCGTTTACATCTTCAAACACACCCTGATCACTTTTGCAGGAAATATCCAGATTTGTTTTCATCAAAACTTCTCTGACTATGTTTTTGATCATCATTTCATCCATGGATTTATTTCTCCTTTCACTGCTTCAAAAATACCCCTGTCCGGAAATCCAGGCAGAGGCATTTTTAACTGCTTGACGTAGTGACTGCCCATGTAATGCAGCCGTTCTTTATATTATTTTACAGTAGGAAGAATTTTTTCTACGTCAGTGTGCGGTCTTGGGATAACATGAGTTGCTACTAACTCACCAAGTCTAGATGCTGCTGCACTTCCGCTTTCTACTGCGGATTTAACTGCACCTACATCTCCACGAACCATAACTGTTACCAGTCCGGAACCGATTTTTTCTGTTCCTACAAGTGCAACATTTGCTGCTTTACACATCTGGTCTGCTGCTTCGATTGCTGCTGTAAGTCCTCTGGTTTCTACCATTCCTAATGCTTCCTGTGTCATGATGATTTCCTCCTAATCTCTCTTACATTTCCGGTTTGAATAATACTTTTGTGAACACTTCTGTTCTGTTGTACATCATCTCAAATACTTCTTTACAGTCTTCCAAACGAACACGATGTGTGATCAGTGGATTCACATTCATCTGACCTGTACTCATGAATTCAAGTCCGCTCTTCCACTCGTTGATCGGCAGTGGATTGATGGAAGAGTTCCAGCTTCCGTGGATAGTAAGTTCACCACGAAGAATCGCCTGGATTACCTTGTTCGGATAAGTTACATCGTCATAGGTAATGCCGCCGTATACAACTTCACCATTCTTCTTGCAGGATGCCACTGCCTGAACATGTGTGATCTTGTTTCCGGCAAATTCAATTGCGATATCTACACCTTCGCCGCCTGTCAGCTCTTTGATCGCTGCCACAGCGTCTGTTTTCATTCCGTTTACGCCAGCTGTTGCACCAAGACGTTTTGCAAGTGCAAGTTTATCATCTGCAACATCTACTGCGATAACCTTTGTGCAGCCAAGTGCACGGAGCCACTGAACACAGATAAATCCAATTGCACCAAGTCCGAATACTGCTGCTGTCTTACCAGCTTCCATACGGCATTTACGAACTGCATGGAGACCAACAGATACAGGATCTGTAAAAGAACCTTCTTCATAATCTACATTATCCGGTAATTTCAGACAGTTTGCAGATTCTACAACGACATATTCTGCCATGGCACCGTCTCTTCTGGATCCGTAGTAATCATAATGATCACAGAGGTGGGATTGTCCGACCTTGCAGTACTGACACTCGCCACACGGGATCAGAGGCATAACGGAAACTCTATCTCCTACTGTCAGGTTATTCTTAACTTTATCACCACAGTCTACGATCTGTCCTGCAAATTCATGTCCGATCGTTGTCGGAAAATGGTAAGTACCTTTCACCATAACTCGTGGAATATCCGAACCGCAGACACCGCAGCTTTTTACTTTGATCAATACCTGTGTATCTTTTTCAATATGAGGAACGTCTACTTCCACACATCTGATGTCTTTTGGTGCAAATAAACGAACCGCTCTCATTTTCTGTGCCATCTATATGCCATCTCCTTTTCCTGCTTATACTTAATATGTACTCTTGCTGGTTTCACCTTTTGCAATTGCAACTCCGGCGCTTGTTCCGAGTCTGTTTGCACCTGCTGCGATCATTGCTTTTGCATCTTCCGGTCCTCTTACACCGCCGGACGCTTTAACTCCCATATCCGGTCCTACAGTCTTTCTCATCAGAGCAACATCCGCAACAGTTGCTCCGCCTGTAGAAAATCCTGTAGATGTCTTAACGAAATCTGCACCTGCTTCTTTTGCGATCTGGCAGACCTTAACTTTTTCTTCATCTGTCAGAAGACAGGTCTCAATGATAACTTTAACAATTGCTCTTCCATGAACGGCTGTCACAAGGTCTGCAATATCTTTCTTTACAAACTGCCAGTTTCCTGATTTGATCTTTCCGACATTTACAACCATATCTACTTCATTGGCACCGTTTTCTATTGCTTCATTTGCCTCAAAAATTTTGGATTTTGTGGTGGTTGCTCCCAGAGGGAAACCAATTACTGTACACACTTTAACTCCACTTCCGCGAAGTTCTTCATAGCATAATGGAACATAACATGGGTTTACGCATACAGAACAAAAATGGTATTCTTTTGCCTCCTGACATAATTTTACGATCTGCTCTTCACTGGCATTCTGTTTCAGCAGTGTATGATCGATCATTCCGGCTACATTTCCTGTATTGACAGAAGGTGTGTTCACACTTCCCTGATTCTGCATTGTTCTGAGAATCTCCGCTGTAATCTTACTGACTAACTGTTCCATCTCCATAGCTTATTCCTCTCTTTCCATTTATAATTGCTTATATGGTATATTTCCCTATAAAGGGGGATTACTCTCGTTTACTTATTTCGATGATCTTTCGGAATTTATCTGGTTTAAGACTTGCTCCTCCAATCAGGAATCCATCTACGCCCGGACAACTTCCAATCTCAGCAGCGTTCTTTTCGTTGACGCTTCCACCATACAGAAGCGGGATGTCACTTCCCGTAAGTTCCTGAAGAACGGTCTTGAGATATCGATGTGTCTCTGTAATTTCTTCTGTGGATGCACTTACTCCGGTTCCGATTGCCCAGATTGGCTCATATGCAATCTGTATATAGGGAATCTTATCTCTGGAAAGTCCCTCCAGATCCTCCAAAAGCTGTTTCCTTAATACCTTCTTCCACTGCCCGCTTTTTCTCTCATCCAGATTCTCACCTATGCAGAGCATAACGGAAAAATTTTCTGAGAGTGCTGCCTGGATCTTCTTGTGAATCTCTTCATCCGTTTCATTATAGTAGCTGCGACGTTCGGAATGCCCTACCAGCAGACAGTCACAGCCAAGTTCTCTAATCATAGGAAGAGAAATTTCTCCTGTATAGGCTCCGCTGTCTTTATAATGGAAATTCTGCGGCCCATAGGTAATTCCTCTCCTGCGGAACTCTCCTGCAAGAACTGCCAGTGTTGTATACGGTGGAAAAATCATCACCTTCCCGTCGACCGGGCCCAGCTTTTCCAGAAACTCCATTCCTTCTCTGACGGTCATGTTCATCTTCCAGTTTCCCGCGACGATCAGAGAATGTTTCATATATCTGGCTACTGTTTCCCGGATGATCTGGTCCAGATTCTTCTGTTCCATAGATCCTCCTTCCTGACTTTTAAAGCAGGCAATTTTGTATTCACCTGTTACATATGTTTACATTTGTTCCTGTATTAATATCATTTGTAACTTATGTGCTTATCTTAGCACAAAGGTGCTCACATGTCAACTGCCCATTTATCCAACTTCTTCAAAAAAGCTTCGTCTTCGGTAACTACTTTTACCGGTTCGTTATAATCCAGTGCCATAAGTCCCAGAATGGACTTTGCATCTGCAATCTGATTCTGATCGGTATGCACCCCCACATCACTTCTGCATTTACATGCAAGGTTCATAAAATCCCTCAGGTCATTTGCCTCTGTCAGTTTAATTAATCGGTACATGTTCTTCCTCCTACTGTATATAACTTTTATTAATAAAAGAGAACTTTTGTCCAAAAAAGGCCGGTCAAATTTATGACCAGCCTTTTCTGCAATATTTCCTATTATTTCATTGCTGCAAACGCAAGGCTGTCGTCTACGTAATCATCTACGTTGCTGCTGTCAATAACACCAGTACCTGCATCTACAAATTCTTCATAATCTTCCCCATTCAGAACTTTAAGGGTTGTATTCATAGCAACCTTCAGCAGAGAACCCGGGTCATTCATAGTTGTGATGGAATATTTGCCATCCTTAATTGCTATAACAGCTTCCATAAGGCCGTCTACACCTGTTACTTTGACGCCTTCGACTCCTTTCTCCTGAAGAACCTGAGCTGCTCCAAGAGACATATCATCATTATGTCCATATACAGCAACGATGCCGTCATTACTCTGCAGTAAATCCTGTGTAGCTGTAACAGCTTTGCTTCTTGTGTAATCGCAGTATGCAGACTGGATCACTTCAAGTCCCGGAGCTTCTGCGATTGCAGATTCAAATCCGTCACGTCTTGCCATCATAACAGTATCGCCAGCCGTTCCCTGAATCTCAAGGATCTTGCCTTCTGCCTTATCTTTACCGCCAAGTTCTTCTACAAGAGCTTCTCCTACGAGTCTTCCCATCTCTTCGTTGTCACGACCTACATAAGCGGTATTTCCATCATTTACATTTCGGTCAACAGTGATAACCGGAATATCTGCTTTCTGGCAGGCTTCGATTGCAGGAGCAACACCTTCTGCATTGATCGGATTAAGGATCAGAGCATTGATTCCACTGGAGATCATGTCGTTGATATCGTTGTTCTGTTTTGTAACATCATCATCTGCACTTACACAGACAAAGTCAACACCAAGCTGTTTTGCATAATCTTCTGCAACTTCTTTCATAGTTACATAGAATGGGGAAGCCAGTGTACACTGTGAGAATCCGATCTTGTAATCTGCTTTTCCCGTATAATCAGCCATAACGTCATCTGCCGCGTAAACGCAAACTCCCATAGACCCAATCATTGCCATTGCTGTCAGAATCGCAAGGAAACCTTTTCTCTTCATGTTGAAATCCTCCTTTAAAAAATATAGTTTTTATTATGATAAGCACCCCTTGTACTTCATCATTCTTTTATTTTTTTGCATCAATTGCTCTGTTAAGAAGAAGAGCTGCAATAATAATGACACCTTTTGCGATCTGCTGATAGAAAGAAGCAAGACCTACAAGGTTGAAAATATTTGTGATGATCTGCAGAAGAAATACACCACCAAATGTTCCAAGCATGGAACCAATACCACCAGAAAGGCTGGCACCACCGATTACAGATGCCGCAATCGCATTCAGTTCCATTCCATCACCTGCTGTCGGCTGTCCGGTTGCCAGCCAGGATGCGGTGAGAACACCTGCAAATGCTGCAAGGGCTGCACAGAGGACATAAGTGATCGCATAGTTTCTTGTTGTTTTGATACCTGAAAGTGTTGCTGCTTCACGGTTACCGCCAATCGCAAACAGACTTCGACCGAAAGAAGTATATTTCAGAAGCAGTGCAAAGAAAACCGTCAGAATAATCCAGATAATACCACTGACAGATACTTTACCGATAAAACCACCGCCAATGAATTTGAAATCACTGGAAAGTCCAAAAACCGGAACACCCTGTGTAGTCAGAAGTGCTGCTCCTCTGGCAATCTCCATCATTGCAAGGGAAGCAATGAAGTCCGGAAGACCGAATTTTGCAATCAGAATACCAGTAATCAGTCCAAGTGCCGCTCCAAGAACCACACCTGCAAGTACAGCAATTATAATAGGAATGTTTTTGCTTACAAGAATTGCACTGATCATTCCTGCAAATGCTGCCACTGATCCAACAGACAGATCAATACCGGAGATGATGATTACAAGGGTCATTCCAATAGCTACGATTCCCGGTATTGATGCCTGCTGCAAAAGGTTCAATACATTCCCGATAGTCAGGAAATTAGGTGATAATATAGATGCAATAACTATAAATACGATCAGCAGTACCAGCAGGTTATATTTTTTAAGCAGATCGCTGATCTTCATAGGTTCTTTTCTCATGATTCGTTCCTCCCTGTAACAGATACGGATAAAATTTTGTCCGGATTAAAGTTTTCTTTTGATGAAGTCATGACTTCTTTGCCATCGAACATTACAATAATATTGTCACAGATTCGAAGCAACTCATCCAGTTCCGAAGAAACCACGATCATACTCTTGCCTTCATCCGCAAGATTTCGAATAATCTTATAAATTTCTTCTTTTACCATAACGTCGATTCCCTGTGTAGGCTCATCGATCAGGAGGATATCGCAATCACGGAAGAGCCATTTTGCAATAATAACCTTCTGCTGATTTCCGCCGGACAGATTCTGGATCACAGTGTTGATCGACGGTGTCTTTACATTAAGACTTTTCTTATAAAGTTCACAGGTTTCACGAATCACTCCATAATTAATGATTCCATTTTTCTTGCACTTATCAAGTGCAACCATTGTCATATTTTCCCAGACTGGAAGTATCTGAACAAGTCCCTGTGTTTTACGGTTTTCAGGAATCAGACCGATCTTATTTGCGATTGCCTCACCGGTATGTTTGAAATGTACCGGTCTGCCATGAAGCTTGATCTCACCTTTTTCATATGGATCCGCTCCAAAAATCGAACGAATGACTTCTGTCCGGCCCGCACCAACCAGACCATAGAGTCCAAGGACTTCTCCTTTATGAAGATCAAAAGAAATATTCCTTACTTTATGATTGGTAAGTCCCTTTACTTCAAGAACTTTTTCATCGTTCAGCGGCTTTGCTTCTGTGTATTCATTTTTCTCGCTGACCTTGGCTCCCGTCATATATTCTACCAGGTGATCTTCATTGATCTCTGATGCATTTCGACAGGCTACAAACTTGCCATCGCGGAGAATTGTAATACGGTCACCAACCAAAAACAGTTCTTCCAGATGGTGAGAGATATAGATCAGTGTGATGCCTTTTGCCTTGAGATCCTTAATCAATTGGAGCAGTGTTTCAAATTCTCTCTTGGAAAGTGTTGAGGACGGCTCGTCCATAACAATCAGCTTCGCATTGCTGGCAAGTGCCTTCATGATCTCCGTCATCTGTCTCTGTCCGATATTAAGACTGCTGACTTTGGCCCTGACATCAATCTGCATATTCATTTCATCTGCGATTTCCTGGGTTTTCTTATATACTTCTTTCCAGTCTACAGTTCCAAATTTTGTCTTCGGATAATTGTTGATATATACATTCTCACCAACCGTAAGTTCATTTACCAGTGAAAGTTCCTGATAAATAACGGAAATACCTTTTTTCTTACGTTCCAGCGTTCCATGCGGTTTGAGTTTTTCACCATCAAAAATAATCTCGCCGCTGTCTTCTACATAAGCTCCTGAAAGGATTTTCATCAATGTAGATTTACCAGCTCCATTGGCACCAATCAGACAGTGTACTTCGCCTCGTTTTACGGAAAAGTCTACGCTGTCCAGTGCCTTGACTCCTGGAAATAACTTATCAATCTTACGCATTTCCAGAATATTGTCATGTTCCTGCACTATGTATTCCTCCTTTGTCTCTGCTTATTGATGCATCAGATCCTTCAGACTTTCATATAATTCCAGATACTTATGGAAATATGGCTGATATTCTTCATGATTCTTCATATCCGGCTCTACAATAAACTTCGGTTTTACCATATGTTCTGCTGCCGACTGGAAATCATTGTAAAATCTTCCCTTCGATGCCGCTACTACACAGCAGCCGAGGACACCTGCCTGTATATTTTCATTTACAATGATTGGTTTTCCGGTTACATCTGAGATCATCTGCAGCCAGCGGCGGTCTTTGGTCACTCCTCCGCATGCAGTGATAGAAGCCACCGGATAACCCTGTTCTTCAAAATTACGGATAATATTCTGTGTGCCATAAGAAACAGATTCCAGAACTGCCCGGTAAATATGTTTCCATGTGTGTTTGATATTCAGACCGAATATAACACCCTTTGCCATTGCATCCTTATATGGTGTGCGGTTTCCCTGGAAAAAGTCCAGTACCGTAACCCCGTCTGCACCAATCGGAATTTCATCCGGAATTTCCAGAAGATGTCCATATGGATTTCCATCCTTTTCCGGAATATGAAAATTATGTCTGAACCAGTTTACCAGTCCCGAAGCAGAAATCTGTCCTCCTTCAAGAAGCCACATATCATCCAGAACCGCACCATCGTAAGGTCCCCAGATACCTTTCATATCTGGATTCTGATCTGACAGGCAAAGGTGGACAAAACTGGTTCCCATGATAACACCTAATTTTCCAGGCTTTAAAACATCAAGTCCAAACATGGCTATATGAGCATCTATACCACCCTGCACAATCTTCATTTCCCTGAAAAATCCATATTTTTCACTGATCTGCGGAAGAATGGTTCCTACCACGTCACCGATCTTGTCAACTCGCATGATCAGTTTTTCTTCGTAATCCTCAAATCCAATCTGTTCAAAGAAATCTCTCTGATAACCGCCCATAGAGGAAACATAATTCCATTTGCAGGTTGTATTGCAGATTGAACTTGACCACTCTCCACATAACTGATAGTTCATCCAGTCAAGCTGATCCACGATCTTATAACAGGCATTATAAACATCTGTTCTGTTTCTCTTGATCCACAGTGCTTTGGGAATCATCCAAGTTAAATGAATTTTTAAATTCTACCTTGCAAGAGTAAATTCTATACCTATAGAA
>NZ_JAJBNQ010000022.1:0-80088 GCF_020538025.1 Blautia sp. MSK17_66 | reverse complement strand
AAAAACTCTCTGGTGTCTGTAGTGTAAGTTCTTCCGGGTCTGTGATCACGTCTCCGATATAATATGGAAGCCCACAATTCGCATAGGATATGTATCCGGATCTTTCAAACACAGTAATTTCTGCATGTTCATCCAATCTTCGTATTCTTGCTGCAGCTGTAGCTCCTCCGGCTACACCGCCTACGATTATTACCTTCATCTTATTTTTCCACCTTTCCTGAATAAGCAGCAATGCCACCAATATTATTTACTTTAGAATATCCCATTCGTTGCAACATCCCAGTTGCTTGACGACTTCGGGCTCCGGAATAACAGTATACAAACAGCGGTATTTCTGTATTCTTCACTACCGAAACAACATTGTTAAGTTGTTGCAATGGCACATTTTTACTTTCTGGTATATGCCCTTCCTGATATTCCTGCGGCGTACGAACATCCAGCAGAGCTGCACCAGCAGTCTTTTTATATTCCTCTATCCCTTGATTAATATTCGCCTGTTTTAAAAAATCAAAAAATCCCATTAACGCACCTCCTTAAAGCATCT
Source organism: Blautia sp. MSK17_66 (assembly GCF_020538025.1). Taxonomy (NCBI): domain Bacteria; kingdom Bacillati; phylum Bacillota; class Clostridia; order Lachnospirales; family Lachnospiraceae; genus Blautia; species Blautia sp. MSK17_66. The sequence goes on along the minus strand of NZ_JAJBNQ010000022.1, from coordinate 79,544 downwards.
CTAAGATTGCCTTCTTAGGTCTTGCCCCTGAAACTTTTGTTACAATCTTCCCATTCTTCATAACCACCAAAGTTGGAATACTCATAATACCAAATTTACTTGCCAGTTCTGGCTGCTCATCCACATTGATCTTTCCAACTTTGATATCAGGGCGTTCACTTGCTATCTCCTCTATGATAGGAGCCACCATACGACAAGGAGCACACCAAGGAGCCCAAAAGTCTAAAAGAACGGTTTTCTCGGAATCCATTATTTCATTCTGAAAATTATTTTTATTGATATTAATAGCAGACATTTTACAGTCCTCCTTGTTTTTTCTTTTGTGGCTTTATTATAATCTGAAATTCATTTGTTTTCTGTGATATCATCACATTATTATCATGATTAATTTTTAACTAATTTATTTTTTCATCTTATGATCTGATGGCAGTCTCACTTCTCCGGTCCTTTTCTTCATAATCGAGTTCTGTGTCTCCATCTGTGTTGGAATATAATCGCTTTCCTGCAGAAATGCACCTGCCGCCTCAGCATATGATTCATATCCAGCTGCTTTCATCCTCTTCAACATTTTTGCCAAAGCACTGTTCTTGTCTCTACTCACCTGACGTGTGCTGATGCCCAGTTCCTCTGCTGTTTCTTTAACCTGTTTTCCCATGATAAAATAATCGCTCACGATTTTCTTTTCTTTCTCTGTCAGATCGCTGAAGAGTTCTTTAAAGAAGATCTCAGTTGTAATATCCGATGCAATGTCACGTCCACTATCTGCGATAAAGTCTGTCGCACAACCGTTTTCTGATTCTAATCCACAAAATAATACTGTATTATTTCTCTGATGCTGCTGATCAAACATATAATGTTCCTTATTATAAAAAATATTAAGAACTTCCAGCTCTTCTGCTGTAATATTAGCGTATTTCACCTTCTGATATCTGTCGTAAAATGTGTATTTTCTTTCTTCCATGATTGTTTCTCCGATTTGTCGTTTTTGTTGATTTGATTTGTGACAAATCGAAAATCATGGATATCTGGCATAATGCCTGCCTCTTCCCTGCATCTTGATATGCTCTTCCTTTCCGGCATCTACCTGTTAAAAAGGAAGCTTTTTCAAATCTGCAACCTGTTTTTGGGTATAAAAAAAGGCCATGCCCTTCCGGGCACAGCCTGACGCCTTAAAATTTGAGAAAAGAAAAACCTCCGCAAACATTACGTCTGCGAAGGTCTATTTCTCTCAGCATATCAATTCTAACATGCACGTATTTTCATTGTAATACCATTCACATGCCAGTTTACTGTCAGTTCACTGCCACTTTACTTCCACTTTTCTTCCAGTTTATTTCCTCCATCTTATTCTGTATCTTTTCCGGACGTGTAAATGCCCAGAGCATTGTTGCATACAAACGGATTGCTTTCTTACGGTTTCGATAATAAGTAGTGCTTGGCATATCATCCAGCATCAGCATCACATCTTCATTGGTATTTCCTGCTTCAAAATATCTATATTTCAAAAGCCGATAATACAGCTGTCCATTTTTTGGATAATCCCTCAAAGCTATCAGGGAATCTCTCATGATTTCCAGCAAACAGAGATTCATATCATTATTCAGAAGCTTTTCCTGGATTCTGCGTTTCTCTGCAGTCGCATCGAAATCTACCAGATCATATAACATTTCCTTCAGATGCTTCCCTTCCTCTGCATACATTTCATAATCTATATCCACAAGGTTCTTCTCAATACGGAACATTACTTTAGTATACTGACTCAGCAATAATTCCGTATTCTTATAAGCATCCTCTGCCACTTCTTCCATATTGATAAACATATCCTGTATTCTCTGCATAATTGTCCTCCTTCCCGACCGCTTCCGCAGCCAGACCAATCATTGTATTGTTTGTTCCATTCACAGTCTGTCACTGTCCTAACATCTCTTCATGCAGATTCCGCAGAAATATCCGCTGTGGGATAGCTTCTATTTCTGGCTGATCGGCAACTGTATGATCTATTGAAAGCAATCGGTTCTCACGGGAAAGGATGTATCCCCGACTGCTGATGTTCTCATCGAATATCTATCTCTCCAAAGGGGGCCCTGATTCAGGGCTCCCTTTTAGGACGCCGTTATTTACGTTCCATAAACCATTTATAATTTTCTTCATAAGTCAGATGACAGATTTTTCCACCCACCTGACAGGTATAACGATATCCGGTTCCGCCAGCTTTTCGGCTGGCACAACGCTCCGGTTTTGAAACCTTATCAATCGCATACTTACGTCCATCTTCCCAGACAAACGCTGTAGGGATCAATTCTCCTTCCCGGCTGAATACTGCCAGGACATCTACATACACTTTAGCTGTCATTACAAAACACCTGCTCTCTCCTATCCATGAAAATATGCCTGTGGATGAACCGTATGTTCCTTAGCATTCAGCTGTGCCAGTATCTTATCCTGATACATAAATGCTCTCTGAATACTCTGATAGCCAAACCTTCCACGGATCTCATCTACCACCTGGTCCATCTTTTTGATTTTTTCTCTCTTCGTTTCATCCATAAATAAATCAAGCTGATACGGCATCTCTTCTGATACCAGATCACATCCTCGAACACCAAGACTACGAATTGGATGTTCCCAATTATAGTTTTTCTGGAATAACTCAAATGCAGTTCTGGCAATTTCTTCTGTAAGATTACTTGCCCTGTCCAACTTGCACTGTCTCGTGAAATGATACAATCCATTATCCCGAATCGAGATTTCTACTGTCCTGCATTGAAAACCATTTTCACGAAGCCTGGCTCCTACACTTTCTGAAAGAGCCATCAAAATAATCTTCACGTCCAATTCACTAACAAGATCTCTTGGCGTTGTTGTACTGTTCCCGATAGACTTGATCGGTACTTTATATCCTTCTACCAAAACTGGAGTTTCATCCCATCCATTTGCAAAGGTATGAAGTACCAATCCCATCTTTCCAAGATATGTTTCTAATATAGAAGGTTCTGCTCCTGCCAGATCTCCGATTGTACAAATGCCAAGTTTCTTCATCGTCCGTTCAGTGCTTCTTCCGACCATGAGTAAATCACCTACTGGAAGTTTCCATGCAATATCCTTGTAATTGTCTTTGGAAAACTCTGTAATGGCATCCGGCTTTTTATAATCAGAACCGAGCTTTGCAAATATCTTATTCCAGGAAACACCAATACTTACGGTAACCCCCAGTTCATATTTAATCCGACTGCTGATCTCTTTTGCAATCTTCATTCCGTCTCCCTTGATAGAAGTACTGGCGGTCACATCCAGCCAGCTTTCATCAATCCCAAATGGTTCTCTCTGATCTGTGTATTCACTGTAAATCTCCTGTGCCATTCTGGAAAACCTCAAATAAAGATCCATGCGAGGCGGTACAAAGATTATTTCTGGGCAAACCTGTCTTGCCTGCCACAATGCCATGCCTGTTTTTACTCCGGCTCGCTTCGCAATATAGTTTGCAGTCAGCACAATTCCATGTCTTGCTTCCGGATCACCACCGACTGCCATCGGCTTCCCGGCAAGTTCTGGATGATGCAGCATCTCAACACTTGCGTAAAAGCAATTCATATCTGAATGAAGAATTGTCCTGCTCATAACATTCACCTACCAGTCTTAAAAATCATAATAAAAGTTCTTTGCTTCATATTGACTTTGTGAAGTTTATAGATTATAATTTCTACTAACTTCACGAACATTTGTTTGTATTTTATACGTGATAATGAACTCTGTCAATAGTTTTTATAAAGTTGATGAAGTTACGATTTCAAAAACTTGGAAAGGATCCCACTATGAATTTTTCAGACAAGATTAAATATCAACGAGAACAAAATCATCTGACACAAAAAGAACTTGCAGAACTGGTCGGCGTATCCCAGCGTGCGATCGCAGCTTATGAAAGTTCCGGCACCATCGCACGAATCTCTACTATGAGAAAGCTCGCTCATGCATTGAATGTCTCTTACGATTATTTGAAACATGATGAGATCACAGATCCTTCTTACGGAATTGAAAAAATGGATTATATTGATGAAGTCAATGGACAGCTTGGTGAAAAAGGAGCCAGGGACATCAATGAGATTCTCGAAGCCAACCGTGCTCTTTTTGCTGGTGGCGAACTCGACGAAGAAGCAAAAGATGCTTTCTATCAGGCTGTAACCAAAGCATATCTTTCCTGTAAGATGGAAGCCAAAAAGACATTTGGACGGAAAAAGAAAAACACTGAAATGGAAAGTGATTCATAGGTGTCCGTATTTTCGTACAGCACTTTTGCTACTCTATACTTGCAGCAAACTATCTTATGAAATATCGAGGTGTTTTTATGAGTTCAAAATGTATAAGAGACACTGTTAATAAAGTAAAAGCAAAATATCAGGAAAGTGATCCGTACCGCCTTGCAGCCGCTATGCATATTATTGTTAAAAAGCTTCCGCTTGGAACTGATCCAAACTGTTGCAAAGGCTTCTGTATGCGGGAATGTCGAAAGACCTGCATCGTCATTAACTGCGACCTACCGGAAATCATACAGCAGATTATCCTGATCCACGAGATCGGTCACGCACTCCTTCATCAGAAACCCCTTCAGATCAAGTGTTTTCATGATTTTGAATTATTCGATGGAGTGTCACAATGTGAATATGAAGCGAATTGCTTTGCCGCTGATTATCTTCTGGAAGATGAAGATGTCCTGGAGATGCTTAACGCTGATATGTCCTTTTTCCAGGCTGCCGCAGAACTGAAAGTTCCACCGGAACTTCTTGATTTCAAATTCCGAATGATGAAACGAAGCGGCGTTCAGATTGTAGATTCTCCGATTACTTCCAACAGTGACTTTTTAAAAGATATCCCTACTTCGGGAATAATAGAAAATTACTAAATATGCTATTTTTGAAAAAGGAGATTTTTGAAAATGATCAACTTAAATAAACATAGAATAGACTTTGGAAAAGGGGATGTAGGCATTGGTGTCATCGGTAACACTAGAAATGGACTTAACTTTCCAACCGACGGCATTACCGTATCAACAGTTGGTCCAGTTAATCAATTAAAAAAATTGCGCGAAGAACATCTAAAAATTCAGTTGACAATATCTTTACATGCAGCAACACAGGCTGCGAGAAACTGTATCATTCCTCATATGCACATGTACGCTATTGAAGATGTTGTTAAGCAAGCATTATCAACTGCCGGATATCTACCACGGAACAGTTTAATTCCCGTTCTTCCAATTTCGTCATCTTCCTCATACTATCAATAAAATGGTTCATCCGTTCAATCTGAAGCATACCGCCCCTTAACATCTCCATCATTTTCTCTTGATCAAGCATATCTTCCGGAACAAATTCCAAAAGCATTTCCTGATATCCCCGCATGATTGCAAGCGGCGAGCGGATATCATGGGCAATCGCTGCACGCAGTACCCGCTCATCTTCGATCATCTGCCAAAGTCTACGGTTATTTTCTTCCAACTGCCCACGCATCCTTTCAAATTCCCTGCACAGCATCCCCATCTCGTCCTCGTTCTCATAAGCCATATGAAAATCCAGATCTTCCTCCGCAATCATCTGTGATGCCATCTTCAGTTCCTGAATCGGTCTCTTTAATTTATTTTTGTAAAACAGGCTGACCGCAATTCCACATCCGGCAAAAGAAAAAAGCAATACTCCGTACGTCCGAAGGAAATCACAGGTTTCTGAAATATGCCAGTCCATTCTGCTCATTTTACTCTGATTCGGTCTCGGTACCACTACCTCAAAATTTTCATTGCGGTCATTCATTGCCTGATAATACTCGTCCTGATCCACGTACTTCCACCAGACCTCCTCCTGTATCTGCCCGGCAATCTCAATAATTGACACAGAAAGAAAAAAAGTGACAATCAAGCTGAGTATCGTATATAAAACCATTGTCTTTTTCAAGGATAAATTTCTTATCTTTTCCATCGATACCCCATCCCCCATACTGTCTCAATGTATTCTGTCTGCGTATATTCCGCCAGTTTCTTTCTCACTCTCCGGATCAGTTCCGTAACAACACGGCTGTCACCTTCCGCATCATAACCACACACCTTTTCGTATATCCGCTCCCTGTCAAAAACCTGTCCTGGATTCATGGACAAAAACTCAATGATTGCATATTCCAGCTTCGTAAGCTCCAAATCATTTTCACCGATCTGAACCCTCTTTGCTCCATAATCAATACTGAGGTCTCCGTGGAATCTGTATTCAGACTTCCCTTTATGACGCTCCTCACGCTTCAAATGTGCAATAATACGAGCATCCAGTTCTTTCAGACTAAACGGCTTCAGTATATAGTCATCCCCACCGGATAAAAGCCCGTTTACCCTGTCCTGCTCCTCCACTTTTGCCGTCAGGAAGATAATGGGACAAGTTACTTTGCCCCGGATACGTCTGCATACTTCTAATCCGTCTATTTTAGGCATATTGATGTCCAGCAAGATAATATCCGGTTTCTTATGGATTTTTTCCAAAGCATCTGTGCCATCTTCTGCCATCATTACATCATATCGTTTGATTTCAAAATAGTTCTTTAACATCTTTAATAATTCGATGTCATCATCCACGATCAAAATTCTATATGCCACTTTTATCACCTCGTTTTATCAGTATACAACGAAAAAAACAATAAATAAACAACAAGAGAAACACTTCGAGCCGCCCATTGCCGGACGGCTCCTTTTATGCCCGAAAGCGATAACCAACACCACGTATCGTTTCTATGTAGTGCGGTGTTTCCGGATTTTCTTCTATTTTCTTTCTCAAGTTCTTAATCAGACCGTAAATTCGGTTATTCACTTCTGACTCCGCTTCCTCATAGATATGCTGATAGATCTGTTCTTTCGTGAATACCCGATTAGGAGATAAAGCAACCACAGCGATTTGCTTCAAAAGTCTCTTTCGCCTGGTATACCGTTTATAACTTCTCATGTTTATCACCTTCAATCTGCTTTCAAATTTAATAATCTATATTTTATGACAATTCAGCATATAGAAAAGTTAGTTATTCGTGAAAATTATTTTTAAATTTAGAACTTGCATAACCACTACGATGTAAAAACAGTTTAGAGGCATTTATGACAGAGATTGATTTTATCTGGTTTTCGACTTTCTCCACGAAAGTGGCAAAAAATACCTGGCTACGAATTCCTTCGCTTAGGGCAAATCTGAAATCCTGAACGCTTTTATTCCTGTAGCCGACAAATTTGTCATCAACATAAGGCAAAAGCTTCATTGAGGAATCTATTTCATTTGACATATACTACATCTAGTGTTATACTGTTCTTATATCAATTATTTGTGTCAATCCGGAAAGGATTTATCACACGCAGTTTAGGTTTGAAACGTAGTCAGGAGTTTTCCTATGCCCAACAAGCAGCAGGGACTTCTGGCTTTTTTTATTTTGCAGGAAACTGCATCTATTTTGAGAATGAACATAAGCGTCATTCTCTTTTTTTATGCCTGAACGCAGGGAAAGGAGGATTACGGAAACAAATGATTCCGGAACTGGCACGCCACAAAAGAAAGGAGACTCTATGTCAGTCAAAAGAATTAAGAATCTTGTAAAACAACTCAATGAATACCGTCATGCCTACTACAATCAGGATGCCCCTCTGGTATCTGATGCCGAGTATGACCGACTCTTTGACGAACTGAAGGAACTGGAGGAACAGACTGGTTTCATCCTGTCAAATTCTCCGACACAGACGGTTGGATATTATCCGGTCAGTGAACTTGCCAAAGTCACCCATCCGATTCCACTGCTCTCGCTTGAGAAAACAAAACTGATTTCAGAGCTTTTAGATTTCATGAAAGGACAGGAAGTTCTCTTTATGCTGAAACTGGACGGTTTGACTACCAAACTCATTTACGAAGATGGCAGACTGATTCAGGCTTCTACCCGTGGAGATGGTGAAGTGGGGGAAGATATTACACACAATATCCCGGCATTTTTAAATGTACCGCTTACCATTCCACACAAAGAACGTCTGGTCATTACCGGTGAGTCTTTTATACCAACCAATGATTTTGAACGTCTGAAAGATACTCTGCGTGATGGAAATGGAAAACCTTATAAAAACGGACGTAATTTTGCTTCCGGATCAGTACGAAGTCTTGATCCGAAGAACTGTATCGGACGTTGTGTTCGCTTTCTTCCGTTCAATGTATTAGAAGGAATGGAGGATGTTCCCTTCCCGGACAGCAGAGCCTGCAAATTAGAAGGTTTAACACACCTGGGCTTTGGTTACTGCCCGTTTTTCTCAATTTCAGGAACCGGACTTTCAAAAGAATATGCGGAGAAATTCATTCAGGAATTGGTATCCACAGCAGCAAATTTACATCTTCCTATCGATGGCATTGTCATGATTTTTGACAGTCTCAGCTACTCCAAAAGCTGCGGAAAAACCGGACACCACTATAAGGACGGCCTCGCCTATAAGTTTGAGGATGATACCTACGAAACTTTCTTGCGTGAAATTGAATGGACACCGACCAGATTCGGAGAGATTGCTCCGGTCGGCATCTTCGATACCGTGGAGATTGACGGCTGTGATGTTTCCAGAGCTTCCCTTCATAATCTGACCTTTATCAAAAATCTGGAGCTTGTACCCGGATGCCGGATTCTTGTTTCCAAACGAAACATGATCATCCCACATATAGAGGATAATCTGGATCGTGGAAGGTATACCGACATCACGCCTCCGGTCTGCCCTTGCTGTGGTTCCAAAACCAGAACCTACAGCCGTAAGACCAGCGACGGTCGCACCGTAGAAACTCTGCATTGTGATAATCCGCAGTGCGACAGCCAGATCACAAGAAGGTTTGTCCATTTTGCCAGCAAGAAGGCAATGAACATCGAAGGACTGTCAGAAGCCACTTTAGAAAAATTCCTGAATCTGGGCTATCTGCACTCTTTTCAGGACATCTATCATCTGGAGGAACACCGGGAAGATATTGTGGCACTGGACGGATATGGTGAGAAATCTTTCGACCGCTTGTGGGAATCCATCAACGCCAGCCGGAGGACCAGCTTTGTCCGCTATCTGGTTTCCATGGATATTCCTATGATCGGCAGAACCAAAAGCCGGATTCTGGACACCGTATTTTCCGGAAATTTAACTGCATTTGAACAGGCGGCTGTCGGAGATTACGACTTCACTCAGTTAGAGGATTTTGGCGAAATCTTAAATCACAACATCCATTCCTGGTTTGCAGATGAAGCAAATCTTGATTTATGGAAAAACTTACAGAACGAATTCACATTTGAACAAAGAAAGGAAGAGACCATTATGACAAAAGAAAACAAATTTACAGGATGTACCATCGTAGCAACAGGGAAACTGGAGCATTTTACCAGAGACGGTATCAACGATAAGATTCTGGAGCTTGGTGCCAAACCTGGCAGCTCTGTAACAAAGAAAACCGATTACCTGATCTGCGGGGAAAAAGCCGGCAGCAAACTGGCAAAAGCCCAGAGCCTTGGTATTCCAATTCTTACAGAAGCTGAATTTTTGGAGATGATTGCATAACCATCTCTGCAATAGATGAGAATTATTTTGAGGTGTGGCTGAAAGGCCGCACCTCTTTTACAAAGGAGGAATTTATAATGAATCAAACAAATACAAGCAAGCGCATACCTACACAGATCAATGAATTTCGGGGAGATTATGCTTTTCTAAGCAATTTCTATCCGGCACCGGTCTCTTACATGGGACAAACCTATGCAAATAATGAAGCTGCTTTTCAAGCGCAGAAAACACTCTCTGCGAGAGAGCAACGCAAATTCTGTATTTTTCGGATGCATAATCCTTCTGATGCAAAGAAACTCGGCAGAGATCTTACATTACGCCCGGACTGGGAAAAAGTGAAAGTCCGGCTCATGTATGAAATCTGCATGTGCAAATTCATGCAGAACCCGGAACTCCGGGATAAACTTCTTGCAACCGGAGAGTCCACACTTATTGAAGGAAACAACTGGGGTGACTATTTCTGGGGCAAAGTCAATAACTGCGGAGAAAACCAGTTAGGAATCATCCTGATGGATGTACGTGCGAAGCTGCAGTGGAATGCAGAAACAGCGCCCAATAATATACCTCAATGTCTGCAATAAAGGAAAGGATGGTCTAATAGAATGAATGAAAATGCAAAAACAAAATTAGTGCTTGAGTATACTGGCATGGATGATTTTTCCTGTCCGGTATATAAGGACCAATTCGGAAAGTTGTGGAAGGATATTGACCTTGGCAAAGGGGCTAAACCGAATCTTTATTCTTTATCTTTTAACCATATTGATGGAGAACCTTCCCATCCCATACAGCAGGAGTACACATTTCATCCAGCTCCGTATCAAAGAAGTTCCTATGAATTCGAGTACCGGATGTTAAGTAAATTACAGTCTGACTGTGAATACTATCTGGGCTACGGAAATCGCAGTCCGTCTATTCTATGCAATCATAGCGTTCAAAACCATATTGCCCGTATGAAAGAATTATGGAATGGTTTTCCCACAGATCAGAAACCGGAATGGCTGACCTGGGAACAGCTTCTTCAGTACGAAAAAGTAATGACAGAAACCGGAATACCCGTGAAGAACTGCTCAGACTAGACAATTCATCATTTATCAGAAATTACCCTCTATATTATCCATTCATATTTTGATATAATAGGAACAGTTGAAAGAAAGGAGCATTTCCCATGTATCTGAAAAGAAAAGTTTACGATCAGCTTCTGGATTGGAAAAACGATACCGTCCACAGCACCTTGGAAGTGAATGGTGCCAGACAGGTCGGAAAAACATATATTATCAATAAATTTGCGGATGAGAACTTCAGGCACAAGATCTACATTAACCTGTTTGATTTGTCCGGCAAACAATTTATGGAATGTTACAAAAAAGCCACAGACTGGACTCCCGGTACAAAACGACCGGAGCAGCCGCTTCACGATGCTTTTAAACTCTTCGATCCGGATTTTGAAGATACCAACGATACAGTCATCATTATTGATGAAATTCAGGAATCCTCAGAGATATTCAACCGTATCCGAGAATTTACCCGCTATTTTCAAGCGCATTTCATTGTAACTGGAAGTTATCTGGGACGTGTACTGGAACCGGAATTCAAATTCTCCAGTGGAGATATTACCAGTATCCGTATTTATACCCTTTCCTTTAAAGAGTTTTTGGAAGCATTGGATGACCAGCTTTTTCAGAAGTATCTATCACTTCCACTGGATCATGCAGATGACACCGTACCGGAACTATATGACGAATTAAAGAATGTTTACGACATCTATAGACAGATTGGCGGCTATCCAAAGGTTGTGGAAACATACCTTAACACAAAAGACGTGGAAGCAGCTCAAAAAGAGCTTGTTAGAATCATCCGCATTTTCTTAAACGAATCTATGCGGTACTTTGATGACATCACAGATATTAGTGTTTTTACCAACATCTTTTTAAGCATCTGCCGTATTCTGCTTCGTGAAAAGAAAGGATTAGATGAGGACAGTATAAGTGAAGAACTGCAAAAGCTCGTTACAAAGAATTACTCCAGTAATCTTTCTAAAGCAACCTGCTATCGTGCTATCAACTGGCTTTACCATTCTGGAATCATCGGTTTCTGTGGCAAAATCACAGAACTGGACATCTTGAATTTCAAACCGGGAAGCCGCTGCTTCTTCATGGATCTTGGAGTTGCATATTATTATCTCTCCAGAACTGGTGCTACTGTATCAACTATGGATGGCTCATTGAACGAAAACTATGTTTACATTAACTTGTCCAAACGCCAGGAATTCCCGGAAGAAATTATCTTTGAGACACCGGCTTTTGCTACTTATAAAGGTGGCGAAATTGATTTTGTAGCTCAGACATTGAAAACTCACATCCGCTATCTGATTGAAGTTAAAGCCGGTAAGGGAACTGCATCTACTGCCTTGAAGGCATTGGAACAGGGGAAGGCCCACAAACTATTGTATTTAAAAGGCGATACCAAAGGCGGAACCGCTGGGAATGTACAAACACTTCCTATCTATCTGCTAGAACAATATCATTTTTAATCAAAGAAAGAATACTTCGAGCCGCCCATCCGGACGGCTCTTTTCATCTATATTCTTGTATATTTATTTTACTAACAGCGCATCATTCTTTGAAAGAAGATATATACAGTATTGATTCATACTGATGCCTTCTTTTTTTGAGTGTTCCGCCAGATCCCGGTGTAAGCTGCGTGGCATCCTTATTTTAAACTGTCCCGAATACTCTTCCAGGCTTCCCGGTTCGTGAATCTCAATCCCTTCTTCCAGTGCAGCTTCTAACCATGCTTTTTTTGCATCCGCTGCATTTTCAACTGCCCTTTCTATCGTCTCTCCACAGGTGATGCATCCCGGCAGTTCCGGATAAGAAACCACAAATCCACCTTCATCCTTATCTTCCACAATTTCCATGCGATAGGACATTGCCAAATAATCATTCAGTGTCTTCATCGTTTTTCGCCTCACTTTCTACAATCTGCTTTACCATTTCAACATAAATTTTCTTGATTGGTTCGTGTTTCGGTATTGTTATCGGCTGGCATCCCGCTTTACGGAATGTATAATGGCTGCTCCCACTTCTCGGAGCATTTATCTCATATCCATAACTTTCTAATACTTTTCTTAGTTCATCAAAACGAAGGTCTTTCGATAATGAGCAAATTCTTGTCAATAGTTTATCCCATTTCGACATCTTTAATGCCTCCTATCTATAGTATATGTGGTGTCATATGTGGTGTCAATCTGTTTTTCATCTTTCTTGGTCAAATAAGGCTGCAGCTCTTTCTTAGCAGCCGTCACAAATTCTTCTTTTCTCGAACTTACCATATAAATCTTCCAGAGCATCAGATTCAGCTTTTCCGCATCCACTGCCTTGCATTTCTTTTTAATCATGCGGATAAACGGATAGATTACCGTATCCGATAACTTGTTCCCAGCAATCAACATCGTTCCATCCGTTCCATATACCTCATACAGACATTCCAAAATACTCCCCAAATCTGTCACCAATCGGAATGCCGGCTTTTCATATTTCTTTTTAGCTTCCATCATATGCTCCCATCATTCTGGGGCATAAATGGAATACTATATGCACAACCGATTGCCGATGTAATTTCTGCTATTGTTACTGTGTTTATGGCTCTACATCTTCATAAAGAACTGGCAACAACAAAAGAGCATTAAAGCATCAGGCAACATAATAGATCAACACCGTCTGCCGCTTCGAACTGAGGCAATATCACCCTTCAAAAAACAATCACTCCCAGAGGATGTTACTCCCCTGAGAGTGATTGCAGCCTTTGTTTAAGATAACTTACTCAATTATCTGGAATCTCTGGATACACTGAAGCAATGTACTTACCAGTTCCTGATACAGATCTTCATCAAATCTGCCATTCACAATCGCATTCTTAATTAAAAGCGGCTTATATATCTCTAAAATCTTCAGTACCGCATCTGCATTTCCTTCTTTTGCCTTTAAAAGTAATCGTTCAAAATTCATTAGTTTTCACCTCCCATCACCTTGCGGATCTTCCGGATTGCATAATAATAAATACCCTTGCATCGCTCCTCTGATAACCCGTTTAGCCTGCTCATTTCCTCAAAAGTACGTTCTTCAAACACATGCTGGTAAATCAGCTTCCGTTCTTCATCCCGCAGCGTATGAAGCGCTTTCATCAGTCTTTCATCTGACATCTTATTCCATTCTGGATATTTCCCCTGTGCCTCCTGCAATAAAAGCTGCTCCCTCGTTTGGTTCTCCAGCAATTCTTCGATTACAATTCTTGCCTCCATCTGTCCAATATCCTCCAACAGTTCTTCTGCATCAGCCATCTGGATTTTCTTCTCCAGATAATCATGTCGTTTTCCACGGACAAACTGTATCAGATATGCTGTAAAGTGATTTTGTATCTTTGATCCTGTATATGTTTTTTTGTTCATTTGTTTTATCCTCCGAAATTTTTTATCACGTTCCAAAAAATTCCGAGGATGGCGGTGAGCGGCAACAAAACGTGACACTGCCTTCATTTTTTCGAAAAAAAGAAAGGCTGGACCACTCTATTCGTAGTCCAGCCGATACTTCTCTTTCTATGTAATTGTGTAGGATATGCGATGATAGTATCTCATATACTGCATATTCTAACTTCTCTCCGACACATTGTATGGATAAGATTTTTTTAACAGATTCAGTTCCTCTTTGGCTTTTATCTTATGCTGTCCATTCATGTCTGTCGTACTTACTTCCATGTTTCTCTATTTGTGCATGTGTTATCCTGCTTATCATAACGCACTTTAACGCATTTCGTATAGTGTTAATCTACGATAAAATATATGCATTAAGTGAGGTGATATAGATGGTGAAAAAATTATTGGGAGATGCAGTCAGGGAAGAACGTCTCCGCCGCAATCTTTCGCAAAACAGCCTTGCGGAACAGGCAAAGATTTCTTTACGGACTGTCTCTGATATTGAAAACTATATTGGCAATCCACAGTTGGAAACACTTTATGCCTTGGCAACTTACTTACATATTTCCATAGATGCTATATTTTCTAACCAGAAAACGAACCCGGATTCTACCATGCAGCAAATCATGGCAGAACTAAATTCCTGCCCGGAGGAGCAGAAACAGCTTGCCCTTTCTACACTGCGTGGACTTCTGGATGGATTCAAGAACCTAAGTTAAGGCTCTCCCGTATCCTTCATCATCTACACATTATACAAAGACAATCTGTGAGTAATCTGTGAATAGTCTGTGAGTTTTCTGTCTATTCCCATTCTGATACAAAGAACAGGAGAGTACACTGCCATAAGCATGTGTATCTCTCCTGCTTTTTTATGCCCTGCGAAATGCACTGATAGCATCCACTACATTCTGTCTCATAGTCTGATCCATCCGCAGCGGTTCTTCTTCCATCAAATCAACTTCTGTGGGCATTTCTCTATTTATCTTAGAAACGTCCTGCCCTTCCAATACCTTTCTTACTTCTTCCCGGATGATTTGCTGCATCATTGGCCGGAGCATATCCGGTTCCATGCTTATACTGCCATTACCTGTCTCATCCGTTCTTCCCGTATATGCCAGAATTGCCGCAACGATCAGTTTTGCTTTTTTCTCTGTCGTATTCAGAAGTTCTGTCACATACACGTGATCTGGATCCGACTTATCAAAACCAATAGTGAATACAAACGGATTTTTCTTTCCCATAAAATCACACTCCAGCCTGTGTCATGCGATACAAAAGATCATATCCATCGGCATTTGCTTTCATATCCCGGATAAAGGTATGTTTTCCCAACCGGTCTGCCTGCTCCAGAAATCGTTCCAGAAGCACTGCTCCGCCGCCGATAAACACCGTATAAGTAGATTTTGTATCAATGCCCCGCTCTCGGATGCTGTTCAGAAGATCGGTAACAAAATTCTGAACCATGGTTTCTACTGCCTGTACAACAGCTTCCTCATAATACTGCGTTTTTCCCTTGATGATACTGTCGATATCTGCCTCCTCCAGAAGCATGTCATATTCACTGTTAATACTGGAAATGATATCGTTATACATGGTAATCACACCTTTTTCCAGAGAATCACAATAATCCATATCCGGTCTGCCACTTCTCATCAGAAGATAATCAGAAGTAAATCCGCCAATATCAATCCCTACGACTTTCGGAATCTCACGGATTTCCATCATCCTCGTCATCATGGCTGCATAATCCTGCGGAAACGCCATTACATTCTGTATACAGAGGTGATAGACTTTATCGTTGAAGCACAGTTCCTGCACCTTCCCGTCCCCTTTGAAATAGCGTTCATATCTCTCACAAAGCTCTGCAAAATGCTTCGGCGGAAGCCCAATCGGAAGTTCCACCTGAATGACATCCTCCGGCTGAATCTGGCTTTTCTGCTCCAGCTCCATTGCAATGGCAAATAAGGTCAGAATCCAGAATCGGTTCCGGCTGTCCTGCGTCTTGTCTCTCTGGTACGGAATCCGCTTCTCACTAAGGGTATAATACTTTCCCTGATATTTCAGATACTTCTCTCCCCTGGCAGGCTTTTTGTCCTGTTCTGTCAGTCCAGTGGTAAATACAAAATTACAGGTTTTCATGTTCCGGTTCCCGTGATCCACGGCTACTCTTAATTTTTTTATCATGCTACATTCACTCCTTTGTACTTGATACTTATTCTGTACGTAGGAGATACTTAAAGTGCAACTTTTTAAAAACTATTTCCATAATTTTTCTTCCTGTATACTTCCATATCGTTGATATCATTGGTAAAACACAGTATAATGAACATATTATCAAATATGAATTTGCGGAGGAAAAGATACTGTGAAAATTACAATAGAGGAACTGCAAGAATACTTATTCGACCGTTATAAAAATGGTGGGATTGACCAAAGCCTGTTTATGAAACTCGTAGAAGAAATAGGTGAAGTGGCAGAAGTACTAAATAAAAAGGCAGGTAGAAAATCTGTTGGTCAAGAGGATTTACAAACCCAATTAGGTAACGAATTAGCCGATGTGGTACACTACACTATTGCGATTGCTGCATTAAATGGAATTGATATGAATGATATTATACTCTCTAAGGATAAGGATGCATCCATAAAGTATAATCACAGAATAAATTTAGAGCAGTTTGTAATGGAACGCAGAACGAAAGATAACGACTAACAGTTCCAGTTGTTCAGGATGAATGACAGAGCAAAAAAATATGAATTTGAAGAGGTAGTGATTATGAAAAGATTGATAGCAATGGTTCTTTGTCTTTTATTTGTTATATCTTTAGCTGGTTGTGGAAAAGGAAATACAAAAAATTTAGTTATTGATTATGGGACATCATCTATATACACAAAAGATGACATGGATGAAGCTATTGATGTTATAAAGAAACAATTTAGTTCTTTTGAGGGGTGTGAATTGCACAGCCTATCTTATACATCTGATGATGCGTGCAATAATGAGGATAATATTGCCTGGATGAATGAATTGGAGGAAGCAAATGACAATAAAGAGAGTTTCACACAATGTATTTCGTTTGATAGTAGTTTCAGGTCACCTAAAAATGGAGGTGGAGCGTGGAACGCTAATGAAGAATACACATGGTCATGGTGGTTGGCGCGTAGCGAAGGCGGAACGTGGAAATTAATGACTTGGGGATATTAACGGTCGGTTCCTAAGTAACAAATAACAGTTTGTCTAAGAAAAAAAGATACCAACCATTCTCAAAAATGCTTAGTATCTTTTTTCTTTTGTTCTGTCATTGTCCTATGCTGAAAGCTTTTCCACCAATTCCGGCAGGCACTTCTCAAATAATTCCCGATATCTTCGATACCCTTCATCCCGGAGTGGACCTTGCAGTGATGTCAGAGACCAAAGGAGAAGCTCTTCCTCTTCCACAGCATACGGAGAGGTATAGACAAATTTTTTCCCGTCAAAATGCGGTTTTGATAACTTCAGTATTTCCGTTATCTCTCCTTTTGTTTCCGCCTGCATAATCATTTCCACTTTCTTCCGATGGAACTCGCAGACGATGCTCTCCAGAAATCCCTGCTTCAGATAAAATTCCGCCCTTCTATAAAGTTTTACAAGAGCCTCCACTCTTTCATCAAATAACTTGTCCTTTTCACTGACTATCATCTGTGCCATTGCGTTTGCATGTTCCATAACCAATGCTGTTCCCATTACATTTCCTCCCATAATAAAAGCTGGCATAAGAAATTTCTTCTCACACCAGCATGATTCTTTTATTCCTCAGTGATGATCTCACTGCTTAATTTTCCATGTACCAGATAGCGGTAATTCCGTCTGGAATTGACACAGGTAGACAGCGTAACTATCCGATCCGTTACCGACAGCTCGGTACCGGTATCATAATCCCCATAAGAAGACACCGTATCCAGAAACATCTGAAAATCTTCCGCTTCCGGGAAATGATACCTATATCCCTCACTCCCGGTTCTTCCCGCATAGCAGGAAAAGATTTGATACTTGAGGATCTTTCCCGGCAAATAGAGATAAAACTCCGGATGTTGTTCAAATAGCTCTTGGTCCTGGTACTTATCCAGAGTTCCGAACATGCTCCCGTTTTTCATATTATGCCCGTACACGATCGTATTCTGATCCGTAAAGTCCGGCTGATTATGGCAGTCCACAAAGATGCTCCCATTGATATTGGATTCTCCTGAAAAAAGGTGATGAAGATAATATGCATTATCTTTCCCCTGTACCACCGGATAACTAATGTCCAGTGCCGGAATCTGAATCCACGCTATGACATCCGGATTAACCGCTTTTAAACCTGCAAAGTCAATTTCCAGATACCTGCTCTGAGGTTCCTCCTTCTCTTTCTCGGGTTCCGGTGATTCTTCTTCCTCTGGTTCCTGAACATATTCCTGCAGTTTCTCGTAACTTGCCTCCCCTTTCTGATACTTCAGATAAACACTAAAGAGTTTTCCTGCCGCTGCGAGAAAAACAAACAACAGGCAGATAATGAGTCCTGCAAGCACCGTATTTCCTTTTTTTCTCATGATTATTCTCCTTTCGGAAGAGCCGAAGTCTGCGCTCCGGCTCCTTCCTTCTGTTTGATGGCAACTAAATAGTCATCTATCCCCTTAAGTTTCCCGTTCCACTCCCCGTTCTCGTCCATATCCCAGACCATTCGGTTCATCGGCAGGGAAAGCTCCCGGCAGATTTCATAGACCTTATTGCAGCCGTTCTGGATAATCCTCCGTTTCTCCGCCTTATGCTGGCAGATAACAGGAGAACGCTCAAAACAGACCGCACACTTACTGTCATGGTGATTACAGGCTACTTTCATCTTCTTATCCATGTCATACGTCTCCAAAAGCTGTTTCATCCCATATCCTTTCATCCGCTCCAGCACTGGTTTTAAATTCCGGTACTGGTTAACTCCGGCAACGCACACAAAGGTAGCGCCGGACAGATAATGGGCTATGGTCCCTTTTAAGGCTCCTTCGGTCAGATAGACACGTTCTGCAGCAAGATCACCGATCACATGTACCGGACTTCCGGAGGAAACTCCCTGGTCATAATTGACACTGGACAGCCAGATATACTTTTTCATGTCGGTCACATGATCTACCCGGATCTGAAAGCCCTGGATGAACCCGTCCAAAGAAACTATGGGAATCAGGATTCCTGAGTTTTCTGCTTTGAAATTTATCGTCCAGTTTCCGTCTGTATCCCGGTAGAATCCCGGCACGCCTTTCACCATATATCCTTCTTCTGCCAGCCTTTTGACCAGCTTCTTCATTCCAAACAGCGGGACACTCCGGTAACGCTGTGCTTCGATCTGTTCCGGTTTTAATCCCCGTCTTTGCAGATCCTCCTGATGCTTCCTGTTAAGCGTGAGCATGGACAGCATTCTCTGATACGTCCGGTGGCTTTCCTCTATCGGTGCAAGCTCTGCCGTTGCCTTTTCTTCCTGTACCGGCATTGCTTTGATATAATCCGTCCGGTATTCTCCTTTTCCTAATGCTTCCCGGATCTGCTGATTTGCTTCGGAGAGTGTAACATTGTGCAAATCCGCATAAAGCTTCAGCATCCCCCCGGACGCATCACAGCGGTTGCACCGGAATACATTCTTTTCCACATTGATATTGAGTTTTCCATGCGTCTCTCCACAAAACGGGCAGTCATAATAATTTCCCCGACGCTTTCTGAGATGCAGCACCTGCACCACATCCAGTATTCCATAATCAAACCCAGACATATCATAATACATCCCGGTCTCTTCCTCCTTTCCCCCGCAGAAAAAAGCTCTCTGCGGGGTTCTTCCTTAACCAGCCATCGGCATTGCTTTTTGTAAAATTACCTTTGCTGCCGCCGGAACCAGATTGTTCGGTCCGGAATATTGCTCGGCAAACCACTGGATCGTTGACGGGCTTTCAACTGCCACCTGTCCCATGGTCTTTCCGCCGTATTTTCCCTTTCCCGGAATCACAGTCCCGACTGCCATTTCATAGTTCATGCGTTTCATCAGTTCTTCTACCGGAAGGGACGTATCCAGATTCTGTAATGCTCCCTGCAACATCTGTCCGGTCTTTGGCGGCGTAGGGGCAGCCGGAGCAGAATCGTAACCAGGCATTTGTCCACTGCCATGGTAAATGGTGCTTCCAGCCGCCTGTGCCTGCTGATAGAACTGATTCATCATCTGCTGGCCTGCATATTCCGACTGGCCTGGCATCTCTCCATAAGTTGGCATAGGGGCATTTGGCATGACACCCGAATCCGGCATGGCAGCATTTTCCATAACACCTGTATCTGGCATCTGTGGGTTCTGATATGGAATTCCGGCATCTACCTGTGCAGGATCATTTTCCTCTCCCACATCCGCAAACTGCACACCATATCCGGCATCCGATAATGCCCTTCCTACAGCTGCTGTTTCCGCCATTTCCAAAAATTTGTCTCCAAACTTCGGATCATCGCTCCGGAATTTCTGCGAAAAGGAATTGGCTACATAATTGTCTTCCTGATCACATTTATCCAAATAGATACGTGCTTCCACAACTGCCATGTTCTCTGTGAAAGTGATAATCCGGCTGATAATCTTTCCTGCCGGATTGACCAGACGAAACCAGAGCTTCCGGTATTTCACATCCAGATAAAGCTGCTCCTCCTGCCCTTCTTCTCCAATCTTTCTTGCCAGTTCCATCGGATGGAAGCCATCCACACGGTTTAAAGCGGCAACTGCCTCTGATTTCTTATACAATAATTCTTTCATTCTCTGCTCCTTTCATTTAGAAAAGCAGACGTTCCCCTATATAAGAGTAATAGTCCGCTTATTTCAAAAGTTGAAAAATATTTTTAAACAACAAGTTTTAACTGCTCCATTTCCAGTTTCTGTTCACTCTGATACTGATCGTAATACTGTACGATCCGCTCACTCAGAATGGTGTTCCTTGTCCCGCTGTCATCCGTATGGATTGCCTGACAGACTGCAGCCCATTCCCCTACCAGATAAACCTTGCTTTTCGCTCTGGTCACCCCGGTATAGAGAATATTGCGCTTCAGCATCATATAAAAGGCTTTTACCCAAGGGATGATGACAACCGGACATTCAGAACCCTGTGCCTTATGGATGGTTGTTGCGTTGGCATGTTCGATCATTTCCATCTGGTCAGCTTCATATTGCACTTGCCGCCCATCCGGGAATCCGATCACTGCCCTGGCATTTCCATCCTCATCCGTGATACAGTCCAGTATCCTGCCCAGATCGCCGTTACTCGCCATCTCGGTATTTTTATTCTGTAAAATCTTATCGCCAACCCGGAACACCTGACTGCCGATATGCAGTTCCTTCTTCCCTGCGATTGGCGGATTTACAAAATCCTCCAGAGATTTGTTCAATTCATCCACTCCGGCAGCACTGCGTTTCCGGTAAGGAGTCAGGATCTGTACCTGATCCATACCGTTTTTTGCAATCTCGTCCAGATAAATCCTCCGGACAATCTCTGCCGCCTCATCTGCTCCTTTGCAGGCAATGAACTGAAAATCCTCTCCAAAGCTCAGATTAGTCTTATTCTCCTGCATCAGTTTTGCATTATAAGGGATTCTGCTCAAAGCCCCCTGCCGGTAAACCAGATCCAGTACCGTGACCGGAATCAGCCCGCAGGCAATCAGTTGCCGGAATACATCCCCGGCTCCTACGGATGGGAGCTGGTTCTTATCCCCGACTAAAAGGACTCTGGCATGTCTGCTAACCCGCCGGAAAAATTCATAGGCAAGATGCATGTCCACCATGGACACCTCATCTACATTTAGAAATCCGGCAGACAGGTACTCAAAATCCGGTTCAAAATCCGTATCATCTCCCAAAAGCCCCAGGGCCAGATGCATCGTGGATGCATTTTCACATCCGGTACTCTCCACCATACGTCTTGCCGCACGTCCGGTCGGAGCCATAAGCTGTACCTCTGACTTGCATAATGCCTGATGGATATAGAGAATCACCTTGAGAACCGTTGTCTTTCCGGTTCCTGGACCTCCGGTAATAATACTGATGGGATGTGCAAACACCATCCGCACTGCCTGTTTCTGTGTTTCTGACAGCGTGATCCCCAGTGTCTTCTGTGCCTTTTCCAGCTTCGGTTCAATGGACAGCAAAACCGGCTTCTCCAAAAGCCGTCTGGCTATCATGGAAGCGGTCTGTGTTTCTTCTTCATACTGCCGGATAGAATAGATCCGTTCTTCCTCCACAACAATGCTTTTTTGCAGCACCAGCCGGTAAAGCACCTGACTGACATCCTGCTCCGATACTGCCATGACCTGCAGATCCCGGTTCAGCATTTCCAGTGCTTCCCTGATAACCTCCTGACGCTGTTTAAATAGATGTCCTTCTTTCATTGCCTGATTCATGATATGTCCGATGCACCCGGATATCCGCATGGGATCATTGAGTGCACAGCAGCACTGTCTTCCGATCGCATCCACAGTCAGAAACCCGAAGCCTTTGACTGCACTCAGCATGTAAGGGCGGTGCCGGATAATATCCACCGATTCATTTCCGAATTTCTTCAGAATCATATTCACTTTTTTGGGTGTTACCTTAAAAGGCGCCAGAAACGTCATCAGTTCCCGGAACACCTGGTTTTTTCCATAGGACTCCACAATAGCAGCCAGCTTCTTCTCGGAAATTCCACGGATCTTCAAGAGTTCCTGCGGGTTGTTTTCCATGATTTCCAGTGTCTGAAGTCCAAACTTCCGGAAAATAGTATCTGCCATCTTGAGACCGATACCTTTGACTGCACCGGAAGAAAGGTATCCTAAGATACCCTCCTTTGTCCGTGGTACAACCTCCATGAAATTTTCCACCTGATACTGAGTTCCATGCTCTCCGCTCTCCCATCTGCCTTCCATCTCAAGCTCAATCTCGTCTGTAAGCGGAAGACCGAATCCAATCGCTGAGAAGCCGATGATATTCCGGGATGCCAGATATTTGTCTCTGGCTGACAGGGGGACAGACGTATCCTGTGTGGTGAATATGGCAATCGTATACCCATTCTCCTCATTCTGGAAAATCTTATGTTTAAATCTGCACCTCATTGTTTATATCCCTCCAGCTTTTTATCCGCATCGGTTCATTTGGTTTTCTCATTACGCCGCCTCCTTCTTAATTCGGAAAGTACGGCTCTCCGTTGTTTTTGTATATTCCTCATAGATATCCGGATGCTGGTTTTTCAGCTTCTCCATCTGGTCTTTCCCAACCGAAGTACGTCTGGTCGGATTATAGGTAATACGGTAACGGTTCGTACCGTCCTCCAGCACTGCCTTGCAGCCCTGCCCCAGCTGTTCCACAAAAGGAACACTGATTGCCCGCTGTTCTGCTTCGATTTCCTTTTTCCGTTTTTCCAACTGTGACTTTTCCTCCGAAAGGGTAAGATACTTCTCAAGATTTTTTGATTCCAGACCGGAAAGCACAATTTCCGGAATAGATTTGTCTGCAAAACCACCATAATTACGGATATTTGCCAGAACCAGATCGGACTTCCCGTTATGCGGCGGTACTACATTTTTCAATACATGTTCCTGCCAGAAATACGTTTCCTGATCAATGATGTCTTCTTCCTCAATCAGATCACGCTCAATGGTGCGATACACAAACTCATTCTCGTTATTTCCATACAGGCATGCGATAAAGGCTTTCTGCATATTCATCACAGACAGATAATGCCTTACCTGCAGCACATAATGAGCTGGAATACCATCATCAGCCCACTTATCTTTCGCATTATAATTGCAGGTTTTACATTCCAGAATCGCAAATTTCCCATCCGGCATACGAACAAAGTAGTCCACGTCTGCAAGCATGAACGGATATAACGGATGCCGGAACATGATACGTACCGGGAATACTTCCAGCCCGGTCTTTTTGGAAAAGATTTCTGCCACCAGATCTTCCAGCCGGTGTCCAACTTCCTTGGCAACCCAGTTGCTTTCCTCTTCCTCCTGAATGACCGGCTGCACACCTGTTTTGTTGTAAAACAGATCCCGGATAGTGGCAAATGGAGAGATCCCCATGATTGCCGCTACATCACTGCCGCCGATTCCTTTTTTGCGGTATTCCAACCAGTCTTCTCTTGACAGGTTACTGATATCCACAACCTTTTCCGGTGTATACTCTGCTTTGTTATTCATTCCAATTCCTCCTAACATTTGACTGCTCCATAAACGTCATATTTTTTCCAGTCTTTTATAAGCGCCTTCGTAATATCCTCCTCCAGCTTCAGGATGCCCTGTCCGGACATTCCTTCACAGGCTGCAAAAAAGGACGCTTCATTCATGGCATAATAAAGATCATGTGCCGTACAGACACCTTCCCCGTTCTGGGATACAAATAGCTCCACCACCTCATTCCGGATCTTCTGTTTAATGCCAAGTTCCTTCATCAGCAGCTTCAGGCAGTTCACCGGATTACGAATCTCAATGTCCATAAGCTGAGTAAGATTCTTCATCGCATCCACATAGCGGGCGCATACCTGCTCCAGATTTTTCCGGAAGTCCAGAATCGTTGCCCCTTTATCGTGAGCCAGCTTGATTGGACTTCCCAGATTGATAACGCCGTTTGGTCCGTCTGTCAAAAGCATCGGATACAGATTTGCACCGCTCGCTGCCACGTCAGATGTGGTAAAACGAAGTGCCGGTGACAGGATCTTCTCATCCATTCCGTGTGCATCCAGTGCTTTTCGGTAAGTATCCAGAAGTTCCTGACTTCCTCCGAGCTTCCACATGGCAGATACAATGGAATGGTCATAGATACCAGAGCCCTCCATGTAAACACTGCCTTTGAAATTCAGATTCAGATATTCGCAGGTTGTCTCAAACATGGCTTTCATATCAAGGATGCAATAATCATGTTTATCCCCGCCATGTACTGCGGAAACCTTTCCGTCCGCAATCTTAATCAGGGCATCCCCTTTTGCAACCCGCAGGCAGTAATTGACTACCTTCGCATATGTTGCCTTATCCAGCTTGCGAAGCCCGTCTCCATTGACACCTGCGCGGCTTAAAATGGTGCGGATGGCACAGTCACGTACCGGATAGGATTCTCCTCTCATTTTCAGTACAAGCTGCGTATTCTTCTCTGTATCCTCCAAAATTTCTTCCATGGATGCATCTGCCGCATCCAGATTTTGAGCCTCCTTTTCCAGTGGTGCCAGCCGTAACGTATTTGTTGGCTTTCTGATCCATTTGGCATTTCTTCCTCTCTCTGCCAGAAACTCCAGCAGATCTTTTACTTCTGCAAAGGATCTCTCAAATCCATCTGCATACACTCTTGCTTCATTCATGTTCTTATTCCACCTTTCTTAAAATAATATTTATCCATCAACAGCCGAAGCTGGTTGTGGCATGCAACTATGCCGAAACCTAAATGTAAGCACAAAAAAAGAATGAAAAGAGAGTCTTTTCTCTGTTCATTCTTAAAAGTCTGGTTTCTTCCTGAAAAAACAAAAGTGCCACGCAGCCAAAAAAGGCATACCGTGACACTCACTACAAACATAAACTACTTATGCCAGGAATCAGCTCCTGCTGTTTCCTGTAAGTTTGGAGATTCTTATGAATCCCGAAACTCCCCAAAAAGGGTGTGCATAAAATAAACTATATCAGTATACTAGCACAAGATATTCCTCATGTCAATTCAGGCTTATACTATATATGGTGTTTATATTTGTTCAAAATACTACATCTATTTTTCTACTACGAATTCAATCTTCTCTTTCAGATACTCCCGGCAGCCAAACCGAACCGTTCCACACTGCTTTGACTCCTCTTTCGCCTTTTCATTACAGCAGTCCAAGTAGGGACAATCGTTACATTGATTCCGCAGTGCTTCCTTCGCCCATTCAATTTCCTGCTCATTTCCTATAATCCGCACAGACATCCACTTCCTTTGCTATCATCATACCCCAAAATCCATTTTCTATCATCCATAATTTCTTTTTTTGTATCATTTTAGTAAATTACGGTTATATTACGGAATAATCACTATATTTCAAATATATCTCTATTTTATTCCGTAATTTGCTGTAAGTAAATAGTTTAAAATGTGGAAGAGAGGTGTAAATGTATGGATAAAAACTTTATTGGAGAACGCATCAGCGAACTGCGTTTAAAGAAAAATGTATCTGAATATCAGATGAGTCTGGATCTTGGCAAAAATAAAAGCTACATCCAGTCCCTCACTTCCGGACGTTCTCTGCCTACCATGCAGAGCTTTCTGGATATCTGTGACTATCTGGAAGTCACTCCTCAACAGTTCTTCGATTCAGAGCTGCACAATCTTCCTCTGATTGACAAAGCAACTGATCTGATGAAACAACTCGATGACGAGGATATGCTTGCGCTCATTTCCATGCTGAATCGTCTGGCTCTAAAACGCAAATAGATTTCCGTGGCTGCCAAATCAAGGCAGCTTTTATTTTTATCATTTTTTCTTAAAATTTTTCAATCTTAAAGAAAAGCCCCCTATTCCTTAATTGAATGGGTAATATATCCATTCGCCGTACCTTGAAAACAAAAGAAATCTTTCGGGAGATTGATATAGGTGACTGCAGATAGTTTGCATCTTCGCACGCCTGCAGCTTAATAGTTACAAAGTAACACCGTTTTACGTGGCCGGAACGGGCATAGGAACTGGCTTCTGAAAGAATAACATAGACTTTTGGGATTTTAGCTTATAGCGCTTTTATTAGAGAACTTTTACTCAAAATTTGATATAATAATAGACAGGTATCAAGTTGATTCCCTGTCTGTGGAAAGGAGATTCATGATAACTGTAACAAAAAGGGATTTGATTGAATTAGGCTACGGTCCTTCCTTTGCTGCTGATATTATCAAAAAAGCAAAGGAACTTATGGTAGAAAAGGGGCATACCTATTATCAATCCAGAAAATTAGACAGGGTTCCAAAAGAAGCCGTTGAAGAATTATTAGGGATTACTTTGCCCGATAAGCAAGAATGATCGTGCTTTTTGCATTTTAGTAAGGAGTGAAATCATGGCAAAAGATCCAATTAAAAAAGCAGAAAACGGCACTTATTATTTTCGAGCCAACCTCGGATATCATCCTGTAACCGGAAAACAGATTCAAAAATACCGCAGCGGATTCTCAACAAAAAAAGAAGCCCGTGCCGAGTATTCCAAATTGATTCTTGCATCAACGGAAGAATTAGCTGATAAGAAGGAAGACATTACCTTCAAAAAGTTTATTGAAGAAATCTATCTTCCGTGGTACAAAACTCAGGTGAAAGAAAGTACCTACAAGAATCGTTACTCGACCATTCAAAAACACTTTGCCTATTTCTACAAGAAGAAAGTGTCCGAAATAGAAGCGATAAATGTACAGACCTGGCAGCTCAAGTTGGCAAAACAATTCAGTCCAAACTATGTACGCATTGTTCAGGGAATGTTATGTTTAGCTTTTGACCGGGCGATTATCCTCGGACTTGCAAAGAAGAATCCTGCCCGCATGATCGGCAATATCAAATCTAAAAAAGTAAAGATCGACTTCTGGACTTTGGAGGAGTTTCAGAAGGTAATATCCCTGCTGTACAAAGGTGACTACTACGAGCACTATCTCTTCATCTCGTTCTGGCTTTTATTTATGACTGGAATGCGTATTGGAGAGGCTGCCGCCTTACAGTGGGATGATATTGATTTTGAAACAGGTATGCTGATTATTAGTAAAACACTGTACTATAAAACAATGAATGACTACAAATTCGTTGAACCTAAGACGCAGGCAAGCAACCGTACCATTTATATTGATGCTGATACCATCAAGGAATTACAAGAATGGAAGGCGGTCCAGGCAAAGGTTTTACCAAATTGTGGATTCGTACTGAGTTATAACAGTACACCCACCAGCAAAACAACGCTTCCAAGAGCATTAGAGAAATTGGCAAATTTAGCTGGTGTCCACAGAATCAAAATTCATGCCCTGAGACATTCGCATGCTTCCCTGCTTATCAGCATGGGCGAAAATCCACTGCTGATTAAAGAGCGTCTTGGACATGAAAAAATACAGACGACACTAGGAACTTATGGTCATCTGTATCCAAACACCAATATTGAGATTGCAAAGAAGCTGACCGGGGTTCTCAGCTACCAGTCAGCTTCTCAAAGTATTGCTAATTATACCAGTAATCAGCATACTGCAATGTATCACAAAGAAATATAAAAATGCAATGATAATGCAATTTCAAACACCCAAAGCCGCAAAGCCCCGTGGTTACGGGCTTTGTAGCCCAGCGTCAACTATTCAAACTCTACAAAGACTAACGCTTTTTGTTTAGGAATTATTCTCTGTAATGTTTCTCGTTCTTTTGATTATTTGATATATCCATATTATCCTGCCTATACGAGCTAATGTTATCATTTTGTTATCGGCATTGATAACACCTACTCGATAACTGTGGATAATAACTATATGTAGCATGTCAAATTATAAGCTATTTTGCTTAGAGATTCAACACAAAACTGAAATTTTACTTTTCCTTATATTCATCTGGTATTGCTATTTGAAATGTTTCACACAACAGCATCACATCATGCACATCATTTTTATCGTGTTCATATCCCAAATGAAGCATTACCTGACTCAATGGTTCAATACAAGAAACAGTTATATCTCCAACTTTTCCAATACCGGAAAAAGTTTTTGATGGAAATATATCTCCCTCATAAACAATTCCGTCATCTGTAAATTCAAAACAATGTAAATCAATGATTCTTTGTTTATCATCTTTCCAGACAGTATGACCATCCGTTGTATAATCAGTATTTACTTCCTCAAATCCATGCTGCTTAATCACATAAATATAATCATGATAATGTTTCAGTTCAACAAACAAATCAATATCATTGTGTATTCTTGATTCTCTTTTAAGAAGTGCATCAACACCCCATCCGCCATCTAAATATACTTTAATTTCGTTTTGCAAAGCATATTTTATAATTTCACATGCATCTTCTGTACGTACCATAATCTATCCTCCAAATTCAAATCTTTGTATGCTTTCCAACTCACTAAAAGCCTGAAATTTGTCAGTCTTTCATCCTTTTTGTTATCAATCACCAATTAGCTGTAATCCATTAGGATTTAGCTGATATATTTTATCGCACACCTCTTCAATATACTTTCTATCGTGAGAAATGCTAATGACAGCCCCCGGAAATTCTCGGAGCATTTTTCTTATTACCGGACCGGACAATGGTGAAAAATTTCTTGTCGGTTCATCCAGAATAAGAACATTTGCACCACTTAAGCTCATCCTCAAGAGAAGCACTTTCGCCTTTTGTCCGCCTGATAACTCCCGAATCGGATGCTCCATTTCATCTGGTGTGTATTTAAGTGAACCAAGGTATGTTCTAATTCTTGTACGCTCTTCTTTATCTCCTGTTTTATCAAGGTAATCAACCGGTGTAACATCCAAATCCAGCAGGTCTTCATAAGTTTGAGGCATATATTCTGCTTTAATGTCATTCCGATTTAGGAGTTCTTCCGCTATCTTTTTTAGAAGAGTCGTTTTTCCTGCCCCGTTGGCTCCTATCATACAGATTTTTTCTGAACCTTTTATTTTTAAATGAATTCCTTCTGCTAAAATTCTTTTGCCATCCGGAGTCACAAGCTTTGAAAGTTCATATTCTATGACCGTTTTTCCTGCGGGAATGTGTGAGTTTTCATCCCCTAATTTGACAAAGATTGCTTCTTCCTGTTCCGGCATCTGAGTCATATTTTCATCTTCTTTTTCAAATCTTCGTTCCATTGCCTTAACCGTATGCATTTTGTCCTTTAAGTTTTTGGCAACAGACGGTGCTTGTCTGGTACAACTTCTTAATGCACCTTGTACACTCTGCATAACTCTTTGATATTTTTCATCGCGAATCTTTTTCTCCCTACGGTCACTCAGTGCCCGCTGTTTTTGGATTTCAAATTTATGAAGCCGTTCTTCCACATAGCGTCTATAGGGAAGCTTTGCCACGGTATATCTCGCCTTTGTTTTTCGTATAATCTGCTCGATATGTATCACCATGTTGGCAGTACGCTCTATCAGCGTTTCATCGTGTGAAATAAAAAGCACAATGTGCTTCCAGTCATTTATGATTTTTTCCAGTAATGTAAGCGTCGCAATGTCGATGTCATTGGAAGGTTCGTCCAACAACAGCACAGAAACATCGCGAATGAAAAGCCTCATAAGTTGTGTCTTGACTTTTTCGCCTCCTGAAAGACTACCCATTGTCTGGTTACTGTAGAAAAAATCATTTTTCATTCCAAATTTTCCCGCAATAACAGACAATTCTTTAGGCGTTTTCTCCCAGAATATTTCCTCTTCAGAAAAATATTCGTATATTGTTTTTTCCTTATCTTCATCGAGCATCTCCTGCGGAAGATAACCAAGACGTTCGTGTCCCATTATCCTTTCCCCATCTGCTTCTATATAGTTTTCTACAAGCGACGGATTGTATATCCACTTCATTAATGTCGATTTCCCATTTCCCTCTTCTCCAATAATAACTGCCTTATCTCCATCATTTAGCACAAGGTTGAAATCATTAAGAATTATTCTCAGGTCTTTTTTATGTGTTAAATTTAATTTTTTTATCTGCAACATTAAAGTTTCTCCTTTTCGAAGTCTGAGCCAATTATTATTTTGAACACACAAAAACGAGTCTTTTTTGCATACGCAAAAATAGACTCGCTAAATAGACCCTTATTTCTTTTCCAAAAGGAAAACAAAGGAAATGCCTCTTGCGATAATCCAACTTAAGCGTACACAAAACAAACCTATTCTCTACAGGCTCAATAACTATATGTGTCTTACTTAAATCAAATTATCTATTAATCATTTCCTCACCTTACACAAAATGTGCCTTTCTTTCTTCTAATGGCAATACTATCATACTGTATTTTTTGTGTCAATACATTTCACCTTATGGAAGTGCAAATTAAAATTTTCACTTCCTAATTATACATCCAACCATTACGAAATTCAATCTTTCACAACCTCTTTACAACCACAACCACAGCACTCCAGCAAACGCAGGAGCACCATACCGTAAAACGCTTATGTGTAAATCAACTCCGTTCCTACAACTTCCCTCACACAAGCCTGAATATTATTCATTCTTCCAATCCATTCGTAGGGATTATCTTTCTTTAATTGTTCCGTCACATCTTGTCTGTCGGCATATTCCTTTACCAGTCGAAGAAACATATCCTCTGCTTGCTTATCGACTTCTGCAAGATAACTATGCAGCTTTCCGCTTGTCAGCAGGTTCATATATAACACTTTATAGTGTTCCTTTAAATGCCTTGCATGTCGTTTCCCCCATAAACCAATCGGCTCTATTTCTTCTTCGGCTGGTACTGTGATGTTCGGCAATAAATAATCACCCACCTGTCTATAAGTTCCGCCCATTTCTTCAAAAATTGTCTTTGTCATTTTCCTTTTCCTCCTGTGATTTTTGTCTATCGTGATCGTGTATTATCACGCTTGCGACCTTTAACTGTTCTTGCCTGCTCCAACAAATCATCTATCTGTTTGCGACCAAAAACCTTACGGAGCAGGCTGTAATCTTTATTTTCTGCTTTTAGGATTTTGTTTTCTTCGGTCAATCTTTCATTGACTTTCTCCAAACGCTGATTGGTGCGGTATAACTGTGCATTCGCTGTATTCAGCCTATGATAGTTGTCCCACCCCTCAAAGCAGCGGGCAAGCACCGTTTTGACAAGTTGCTTCAATTTCCTTACAACCGGCTCTGCCATTTTGGTTTTATATGCCTTTGCAGTCATAAATTTCTCTGGTTCTGGCAACTGATATTTCGGTGCAGTATCAAGCTCTATTTCAAGATTTGACAGCTCGTCTTTTGCCTTATCATAGTTCAATACTCGTTCCGACAACACATCAAATTCAATCTGTTTCTGCTCGATTTTCGCACCTAATGCCGCCACTTCTTTTTCTCTTTCCTGCTTTTTATAATCCAAAACAGAAAGATGTTTTTCGTGTGTGCCTAAATGTTCCCACTCAATCCCATAACGTTCCATCACCGCCGCAAGCTGTTCTTTTTCGGACTGTATCCATTGCGACCACTCCGTATCGCCACGACTGCCGCCCTTAAAACCTTGCGTTGCAAGAGCCTGCTTTAGTGACACTCTTGTATCAAGTCCACGCTTGCTGCCTGTGGTAAAAGGTACAAAATCTATGTGCAGATGTGGTGTAGCTTCATCCATATGCAGATGAGCCGAGAACACCCGAAGCTGTGGATTTCGCTCCTGAAAACCCTGATAGTATTCATCTAAAATCTGCTTTGCCAGTTCTCCGTTTTCCGTATCGGCGTTCATATTTCCCTTACCGCCCACCTGTAAAATGATTTCGTGGAACGGTTTTTCCTGCTTGGAACTTCGGATTTTTTCATAATAATCTTTTATCTTTCGGTCTGACCTTATCTGCTTGGCATTGTATCTTTCCAATGCTTCATCAAACAATTCGTGATAAACTGTCTTTATATTTTCATTGCAGTAGTCGATATTGAGATGAGTACGAGTTCCGTCTACATTTTCTGCTCGGAACTTTCGGCTATTGTGATTGACCGAGCCTTTACCGACCATTGCACTTATCGTTCTCTGCATTTTTTCATCTCCCATCTGTAAATTTCAACATTCTCAGGTTTTGTTACTTTTGTCAAAAGTAACGCAAAAGCACTTTTGACGGGTACACCCATCAAAAATGCGACCTGTAAACAGGTTTTGCGTTCTCCGAAGGCTCTCCGAGGGGTGAGCGTGTGCCGGTGGCACACACGCCTGCGAACCGACCGAGCCAGCAGGCGAGACCAAAGAGCCGCCTTTGAAAAGGCACTCTCTGCACACTCCCCTAAACTTTATCCGGTGTCAAAGTGTGACGATGGTGACAATGTTTTTCACAGCGTGCTGCTCTCAAAAACATTGACACCTTTGACACCGTTTGTCACGCCGTCTGCTCGGTTTCTTTCCAAAGTGAAACCTTTCTTCCGTCGTGTGTGCGGCTGTTCTGATAACGGATACCGTAATCACGAAACAGCCTGCTTGCGTTGATACTGAGCCTTAAAGAAAGTACATTCGGCTTTATATCCACCGCAAGCCTTTCGCAAAGTTCCGAAGCAGTTCCTTCCCATCTGTCACTTTCCGAAAAGAGCGTATCCGCTATCTTCTCAAGCAGAGGTTCGGGCGGTTCTTTCCACATCTCCGTTTCCGATTTTGCAAAGTTCCACACCAATCGCTCGCTGTCCCTTACAAGATGGATTTTCATATCCTGCTGGTCTCTGCCAGCAACATCAAGTGTGGCATTGTTGGAAGTACGCTTGTCCTTACTGAGAACAAATGCACCGTCTGCCGCACCCATCAGACCATTCGTGCCTGAAATCATATCGAATATATCTTCCGATTTTTGTTTGCGTGTATGATGAACAATAAGCATTGAAACCTTGTAACTGTCTGCCAACGCTTTCAGCCTTGCCACAACATCATAATCACTTGCGTAGCTGTAATCTGCTCCGCCTGCTTCACGCACACGCTTTAAGGTGTCTATGATAATCAAGCCTGTGTCTGGGTGTTCCCTCATAAACCCTCTTATCTGTTCTTCCAGTCCGCCATTGACCGTTTTACATTCCGTTGCGAAATACAGATTGCCTGTCTCCTTTGCACCGAACATCTGAAACAATCGCTTCTGCAAACGTGGGTAATCATCTTCAAGGGCAAAATAAAGCACCGTTGCCTTACGCACCTTATACTCCCAAAGCGGTGTGCCTGTGCTGATATGATAGGCAAGCTGTGCCATCATAAAGCTCTTTCCCACTTTCGGGGAACCTACGAAAAGGTAAGTTCCCCTTTGGAGCAGACCGTCGATAAGTGGTGTCTGAACCTCAAACACCGTATCATACAGCGTTGTCATTGATACTGTTTTCAGATAGGAAGGGTCTAACTGTCTGAGTATTTCCCTTTGCATTTCTTCAAAAGATTGCTCGTACCCCTTGAAATCCGTATCCTGATTGACTATACTATTGTCAGTACATTTGGAAAGTGACTGTTCCGCATCTGTTGCCGCAGATACATTTGGAATAGTCATTTCTTTTTTATTCTCCATTCGCATCCTCTCCTTTCAAACCGCCGAGAATAATGGAAATCAGTTCTATTACACTCAGCAGTTCATCATCCACACCTTTTCCTGCTTCAATCCTTTTCAGTTCCGCAAGGACTGTGGCAAATTCCGTTTTCAACGCCTTATACACTCTCGGATTGCCCTGTACCACCACATCCTGATTTAAGCAACGGCGGTAACAATACTCCTGTTTTGGCAATCCTGATAGAGCTACAGCTCTGTTAATGAGTTCGTTTTCTTCGGGCGATACTCGAAACCCTACTGTGATATTCCTCCAACGATTTTTGTTATCTCTGTTCTTAGCTGACATTTTCAAAATCTCCTTTCCCTAAATCATCTAATTTTTCTGCCATCTCAATCTGCTTTGACGGAAAGAGGTGTGCGTACTGATAAGTAATATCAATACTTTCGTGACCAACTCGGTCAGCAATCGCCACCGCAGAAAAGCCCATATCAATCAAGAGTGAAATGTGGCTGTGACGGAGATCGTGAATGCGGATACGCTTCACGCCTGCCGCCTTTGCCCCTCTGTCCATCTCGTGATGAAGATAGCTTTTCGTCACCGTAAAGATACGGTCTTTCTTCTTCAATCCGTAAAGCATACCGAGATATTCTTTCATTTCCTCACACAGAAACTTCGGCATTTTAATCGTGCGGTTGCTCTTTTTCGTTTTCGGAGAAGTAATCACATCCTGCCCTTTCAAACGCTGATAGGATTTATTGATTGTGACTGTTTCCTTATCAAAGTTGAAATCTGCCGGAGTCAAAGCTAACAGCTCGCCCTCTCGGATACCGCACCAGTAAAGCATTTCAAACGCATAAAAGGAAACAGGCTTGTCCATCATCTCAAAAGAGAATTTCTTGTATTCTTCCTTTGTCCAGAACAGCATTTCCTTGTGTTCCTCACGTCCCATATTTCCCACCTTTGCCGCAGGATTGGAACGCAGTTCATAGTAGCGGACAGCGTGATTGAAAATGGCGGACAACTGATTGTGCAGCGTTTTCAGATACGTCTGTGAATAAGGCTTTTTCTTCTCATCACGATAGGCAAGCATTTCATTCTGCCAAGTAATAATCTCCTTTGTGGAAATCTCGCTGATTTTCAGTTTCCCGAAATACGGAAGTATCTTTGTGCGTATGATATGCTCTTTGGTAAGCCACGTGTTTTCCTTCAAACGGTTCTTCACATCATTGATATAAAGCTCCGTAAAGGCTTCAAAACTCATATCAAGGTCTGAAGAAGTCTGCAATTTGAACATTCTTTCCCATTCCTGTGCTTCTCGTTTGGTAGCAAAGCCACGCTTGCATTTCTGCTTGCGTTCCCCTTTCCAGTTCACATACCTTGCCATCACATACCAAGTACCGTTATCTTCATTCTTAAATACCGGCATTTACATTTCCCCCTTTCCTGCTCCGTAGAGCCTTTCGTAAAAATACTGGCGATTTACACGCCCTGCAATCGTAATAAAGCCCTTTGCTTTCAATTCCTCATTTAATTGTCTGATGAGTTTATATGCATAAGGTTTTGATACGTTTAGTTCCTGAGCCACATCTTCGGCTCGGATAAATCTGTTTTCCATATCCTTTTTCTTCCTTTCTTAAAATAATTTTTTGCTTGCCGCTTTCTCCGTGTTAAAGTTCCAACAGGCACTCCTGCTTGTCGGCAGGCGCTGTGCTGTCCCAATGCACCGCAGTACATCAGGCGCTCGCTCGTATAGGGGTTCCCGAAAAGTCGGAGACTTTTGGGGAAGAGGAGGAGCAGTGCAGCGAATGAGCTTTTGTGCTTGCACACAAGCGAACGATACGGAACTTGCTCCGACGAGGTCTTGGCGGTTTGGCTTTTCGGACGGTCATTCAGTTGTCGCATTAAGCATATTTGTTTAATTCGTAATTTATTTTACTAAACATATTTGCTATTGTCAAGTGGTTGCAAAGAAAATATTAAACATTTTTGTTTCGGTTTTTCTTGACTTCCACTAAACATTTCTGCTATACTTATTTCACTAAATATAAAAGGAGCGTATCATTATGGCTATCAGCGAAAGAATACATTTTTTCAGACTAATGCGTGGTATGACACAAAAGTATCTCGGTACAGCAATCGGTTTTCCAGAAAAGAGTGCTGATGTGCGTTTGGCACAGTACGAAACTGGTACACGCAAACCGAAAGCAGACCTTACAAATGCATTGGCACAGGTGCTTGATGTTTCTCCACAGGCTCTTGATGTTCCTGACATAGACAGCTATATCGGTCTTATGCACACTCTGTTTACCCTTGAAGATATTTACGGTCTTACTGTCAGTGAAGCAGACGGAGAGGTATGCTTAAAGGTCAACAAGGACAAAGGCAGAGAAGCATATGAACTCCTCAAAATGCTGTATGCTTGGAAAGAACAGGCAGACAAGCTATCTTCCGAAGAAATCAACAGAGAAGAATACGATAACTGGCGTTACCATTATCCAGAGTTCGACACCACACAGCGTTGGGCAAAAGTTCCATCACAGGAATTAAGTGACGCTCTCGTGGAAGCATTCAAAGACCACTTGAAAGATAAATAAGCACCTACAGGACCTGCCACTGGCAGCTCCCTACAGATGCTTTGGCAACGACAAAAAAGCCCTTAACTATGGTTATTAACCACAGCTAAGGGCTTAGTTTATAATATGGAATTTGTTCAGAGCCAAGCTCCGAACTTTAGTCTGCAAGCCACCTGTTAATTGTTCCGTTACCCATAAACCACTGGATAACAAGAATAATGGCACTTGCTATGACTGTTATCAATTTGTTATCAAAAGACTAATCGAAATCGCTGAAACCCGCATAAACACTGGCTTTTTTAAGCAACTCGATTTATTCAAATTCAATCGTTCCCGGCGGCTTGCTGGTCAGATCGTAGAATACGCGGTTTACGCCCTTAACTTCATTAATGATACGGCTCATGACTTTATTAAGTACTGCATACGGAACTTCGGCAGCTTCAGCTGTCATAAAGTCAATTGTCTTGGCTGCGCGAAGAGCCACTGCATAGTCATAGGTTCTGAAATCTCCCATAACACCTACGCTTCGCATATTTGTGAGTGCTGCAAAATACTGGTTCGGCATCCACGGTGCTTCTTCACCGTTTTCTGCTTTGTACTCTTCTGCTGCTTTGTCGATCTCCTCACGATAGATAAAGTCAGCATCCTGAACGATACGGACTTTCTCTTCTGTGACTTCACCGATGATACGGATTCCAAGTCCCGGGCCAGGGAATGGCTGACGGAACACCAGTCTTTCCGGAAGACCAAGTTCAAGACCTGCTTTACGAACCTCGTCTTTGAACAGGTCGCGGAGCGGCTCAATGATTTCCTTGAAATCAACGAAATCCGGAAGACCTCCTACATTGTGATGAGATTTGATCACTGCAGATTCTCCGCCAAGACCACTCTCTACAACGTCAGGATAAATGGTTCCCTGTGCAAGGAAATCCACCGCACCGATCTTCTTTGCCTCTTCTTCAAAGATACGGATAAACTCTTCACCGATGATCTTACGTTTTGCTTCCGGCTCAGATACGCCGGCAAGTTTATCGTAATATCTCTGCTGTGCATTGACACGAATGAAATTCAGGTCAAACTGACCATTCGGGCCAAATACACCCTCAACTTCATCTCCTTCATCTTTACGAAGAAGTCCATGATCTACAAACACACAGGTAAGCTGCTTGCCAATAGCTCTGGAAAGAAGTCCTGCTGCAACGGAAGAATCAACTCCGCCTGACAGTGCAAGAAGAACCTTGCCGCCGCCGACTTTTTCACGAATCTCTCTGATCGTATTCTCAACGAAAGCATCCATCTTCCAGTCTCCGGCACATCCACATACGCCAAGTACAAAGTTGGACAGCATGGTCTTTCCTTCTACAGAGTGAAGTACCTCCGGATGGAACTGAATCGCATACAGTTTCTTGTCTGCGTTTTCTGCTGTAGCTACCGGACAGTCTGCTGTATGTGCAGAAATCTCAAATCCCGGAGCCGGTTTGGAGATATAATCTGTATGGCTCATCCAGACGATAGTTTTTTCTGAAACATTCTGGAAAATTGCAGAATCCTTCTTGTCAACCAGAAGTTCTGTTTTGCCATACTCGCTGACATCTGCTTTTTCAACTTTTCCACCAAGGACATGCATCATCAGCTGTGCGCCATAGCAAAGTCCAAGTACCGGGATTCCAAGTTCAAACAGTTCTTTCTGATAAGTCGGTGCATCCGCTTCATAGCAGCTGTTTGGACCGCCGGTAAGGATAATTCCCTTCGGATTCATTTCTTTAATCTTTGCAATATCTGTCTTGTAAGAATAGATTTCGCAATATACGTTGCATTCTCTGACGCGTCTCGCAACCAGCTGATTGTACTGACCGCCAAAATCGATGACAATAACTAATTCTTTTTTCAAGTCTTTCCTCCTGTAGTTTCTCTAAACTCGTCACTGTTTACTTTGTTCGCAGCAACATCACTTTCTCAAGAATCTTTGTAACTGTTCAGTACCTTCACAGTTATGAATCTTTTCTAATTATAAATGAGTAAAAAAACTTTTACAACTTCTAACTTTCTTTTGTTGTGTAGAATTTTTGTAATTATAAAGACCAAATTTTATAAGTTTTTTAGATTTTTATCACCATTCTTTCAATCTCTCATCACAGTTTCATCACAGATTTACAGTATAGTAATAAGCAAATAAAGCGAATGCTTTTTTACATATATTTTTCTTTTTCATACTCGCCGGGCACAGACGCCCGGCCCTCCTTCTTTTTGGAGTTTTTTGCATTCTCTCTGTTCTCTTATTTCCAGAGATAATTTTTACCTTCCTGATATAAGGTATTCATTGCCAGACGAACACCCACTTTCTCTGTCATAGGATCTTCAATTCCGATGGAAAGACGATATCCCTTTTTCAGAAGGCTGTTCAGTTTCTCTGTCTTCAGTGTGGTTGAGGTTGATATTTCTTCTTCCGGAAGCACAGACGACATTTTTATTTCGATATTTTTCTTTTCGACAAGTTTTCCCTTCTCATCTTCAATATAAATATATGCCGGCCAGTCTTTATATAGTGGTGCCACTCCTGAATTTTCCCAGATAAGCTTCAGACTGCTGCTGTTTCGGGTGCTTTTTAGTTCTGACTTTGAAATCCACAGACGATACCCCATGTTTTTGAGGACTTCTTTGTATCCTTCTGCATAATCCTCATCCGGGATCTTCGGGCCCAGAAAGGTTGTATGTGCTTCACGGATCATTTCCACAGTCTCTGACAGATCTGTGTCCATCATCTCCTCCATCGAGAAAGAACTTGTAAATTCTCCGCCGGATGGTGCGGTTTTCCAGAAATCCTTCATGGACACCATTGCATTTTTTTCACCTGTCTGATCATACTCACCGCCATTGCTGATCCAGTCAAGCCAGCTCTGGGTTCCCTGTGGATGTCCGGTCATATCATTATATAACCCAAATCCATGTTTTTTTGCAGCAGCAAATGGTCTCCGCATGAGAATCATGGCATCCGGAAAGGCCTCCATCCATGGGAGAATATATTGTTCTCTTACCTCTTCTCCCGGAATCCTCTGAATTCCCTCGCTGTAGTTTACATGCCACTCTCCCCAGTGTCCAAGGCTTCCAAGCTCAATATAACTGATCATCCCATCCTGCCCCAGGTGCTCTCCAAGTGCCTTTACTGCCTGCTCATGACAAGAAATGATCGTCGGATTGTTATAATCCGGAGCAAAGCCTTTCCCATATCCTCCAGCATACCATTGACCGGCTTTTCCACTTTTTTCGTACAGCCATTCCGGTATGTCCATATGCTCTTCCTGTCCCGGAATATCACAGACGAATCTCAATACCAGATGCTTCCCCTCGCTTTTCCATCGTGCGAGCTGATTTTTTTTCTCGATGGCCTCCCAGTCATAAACACCCTCCTCCGGTTCCAGTTCTGCCCAGGTAATGTCCATATACAAAAGAGAAATGTCTTCCGAAACTTTATCATACCAGGCATTTCTCGCATATCCCATAAGCGGATTCCCGAAAACCGCCTGGCTTTCCTTATACTCTTTTACTGTCTTTTGTCTGCTAAGCCAGAACATTTCCACTCCTGCTGCCAATACCACTGTCAGAATCACAGTCAGACACAGTATTGCTCTTTTTTTAATCATCCTGTTCTCCATTATGCTTGTCATACGTCTCCCAGCGGCTTCAAAGATCCTGCCTCCGGATATCTGTATCCATCTCAGTTTGTAATATTTTACCCTGAGCAGATGCTTATTGCAAGAACAACGTTACTGTTCACGGTAACAGAATAACACAGCTTTCCCTCTTTTTTGAAGTTATTTTCTTGTATGAGATTTTGCCGGATGTTATAATTCTTTCTGTATAAAACTGTACTTTTCAGAAAGGATTTTTTTATGTTCAAATGTCAAGAAGGCTATACCCTTCGTAAAATAAAAGGTGTCAGTTACATTCTTCCTTTCGGACAGCAGATTGCCGACCAGCGCAAAGGAACCATCCTGAACGAAACCAGCGCTTTTCTGTGGAATGTGATCCAGCATAATGAAGGTGCTGACCTGGAAATGCTGACCGAAATGCTTGCACGCAGATATGGACTTGAGGAGGAGGATTTTCCCATGCTCCGCGAGGACATTCTTGATTTTCTGCGGCAGCTGCAGTCCATGGGAATGCTGACCGAAACTCTTCGTCTTCAGTCGGAAGAAGCCTCCTTATGCATCCTGATCGCAGGGCTTCGCCTTCGCTTCCATGGCGCTTCGCAGCTTTTCTCCGGATACTTCGATAAGTTCCGCGAAATGAATCCTGCGAAAGATGCGGACCAGGAAATTGAGTTTTTTACAACTCCGCCAGCCAGCAAATCTTATGGAAAAGTCCTCCTTCGCAATTCAGATATGACAATTTTTGAAAATACTGACCGCTATGTGATTCTTTTCCCGCAGATGTCAAACATTCATCAGGTACATATGAGTCTGGACGGAAGTTACGTGAGATTCTACTGTACTCCGGAAACCTCTGAGTCAGCACAGGAAAATATTTTTCATGCAATCCGGCTCTTTTTCCTGTTTGTTGCACAAAAGCACGGGAAATTTGCCATTCATTCTGCATCGATTCTTTATAAAGAAAAAGCATGGCTGTTCTCCGGACATTCCGGTATGGGTAAATCAACACACACCCAAATGTGGCATGATCTTCTGCAGACTCCATATCTGAACGGTGATCTCAATCTCCTTGGC
Organism: Blautia sp. MSK17_66; assembly: GCF_020538025.1. Classification (NCBI taxonomy): domain Bacteria; kingdom Bacillati; phylum Bacillota; class Clostridia; order Lachnospirales; family Lachnospiraceae; genus Blautia; species Blautia sp. MSK17_66. The sequence continues at coordinate 38,049 of NZ_JAJBNQ010000022.1, read as the reverse complement.
ATGGAATCCGGCAAAATCATCGTCTACGGGATTCCATGGTGCGGAACTTCCGGAATTTATACGACCACTGATCATGAACTTGGCGGTATCGTCCTTCTCGGACGCGATCCGGAGAAAGATTTTCTTCAGGAGCTGTCTCCTTCAGAAAAAGTCATCCGGATTATGCAGCGCATGATCTCCCCTTTCTGGAAAGAACGCTTCTTCTCCATGAACCTTGACTTTGCGGAAAAAATTGCCGGACAGGTGCCGATTCTGCATCTGCTCTGCACCAGAAATCCATCTGCTGTTTATACAGTTCAGAGGGAAATAGATGCTCTGGAGGAAGTGCAATGAAAGAGAAACTCCAGCTTATCATAAAACATCTCAGACAGGGAAGCCTCCAGAAAATGTGGAAACAAACCATATGGATCTACCAGTATGGCAGACGTTACTGGAAATCTATGATTCTCTATACACTGCTGGGTGTTATGGGATCCTGTGTTTCACTTGCTTCCAGCCTGATCTCCAAAGATCTTGTCGATATCATCACAGGTCATCAGACCGGACGTCTGCTGTCTACCTTTGCAGCAATGATCGGCTTTGCGATTGCAAATCTTCTGGTCTCACAGGCATCCGGTTATGCTTCGACCTTTATCAGTCTTAAGGTTGACTCCGAGATCAAGAACGATATTTTTGCAAAAATGCTCGTCACGGACTGGGAATCTCTGACGGAATATCACACCGGTGACCTTGTTACCCGCTGGAGCTCGGATGCTTCCAATATTTCCAGCGGTATTCTGAACTGGGTACCAAACCTGATCATCTATACCTTCCGGTTCATCAGTGCTCTTGCGGTTGTTCTGTATTACGATCCGACCTTTGCCCTGTTTGCACTTCTCGGTATCCCGTTCAGTGCCTTGATGTCGCGTCCGTTGCTGCGCAGAATGCGGAACAACAACCAGAAAAGTGCTGCCATGAATGCCAAAATGTATGGTTTCAATCAGGAGGCTTTCTCCAATATCCAGACGATCAAGGCATTTGATCTGATCCATTTTTATACGGACCGGCTCAAAACGCTCCAGAAGGACTATATCAGCATGCGTCTGGAATTCCAGCGAATGTCGATCCTGACCTCTGTCCTGATGTCGATCGTTGGTTTTATCGTATCCTACAGCTGTTACGGATGGGGAATTTACCGTGTATGGAGCAATGCGATCAGTTACGGAACCATGACCATGTTTTTGTCTCTTTCCGGAACACTGACAAGCTCCGTAAACTCCCTCACGAGCCTGATTCCTTCCGCGATTTCTCTCACGATCTCTGCCGGACGTCTGATGGATATCGTGGAAATGCCGCAGGAAGATTACAGCCAGGATCATGCAGTAAAACTCTTTGAAAAGCAGCACAAAACCAGCGGTATCGGTCTCACAATGAAGGATCTGAGCTATACCTATCACAGTGGAACGGAAGTTTTTGCCCATGCTTCTATGGAAGCTTATCCACATGAGATTATCGCCCTGGTCGGACCTTCCGGTGAAGGAAAAACAACTATGCTCCGGCTGATCCTGTCACTTCTTCGGGCACAGAGCGGAGAATTTCAGATTTGTGCCGGAAGTGATCATAATCAAAAACTGAATATGTCACCTTCGACCAGAAAACTTTTTTCCTATGTTCCGCAGGGAAATACCATGTTTTCGGGAACCATCGCAGAAAATATGCGAAACGTAAAGCCGGATGCCACAGATGACGAGATTATAGAGGCTCTCAAACTCTCCTGTGCATGGGATTTCGTGGAAAAACTTCCCGATGGTATTCAGAGCATTGTAAAAGAACGCGGCGGTGGTTTTTCTGAGGGACAGGCACAGAGACTTTCTATTGCAAGAGCACTTCTCCGCAAGTCTCCGATCCTTCTCCTGGATGAGGCAACTTCGGCACTTGATGTTGCCACCGAAAGAAAGGTTCTCAAGAATATCATGCAGGATACCTATCCAAGGACCTGTATTGTGACAACCCATCGTCCTACGGTATTAAATATCTGTACGAGAGTTTATGCGATACGCGATAAGAGGTGTGAGGTACTGGATGAAGTGGAAATTGAAAAGATGGTGAAAGAATTTTAAAAAAGGCACAGAACCCGCGGGTTCTGTGCCTGAGCTATCCTGATCCTGCAGAACAGCTTATAAATTTAATTTCCTGTTAATTCACAGAATATGTAAATCCTGTCATCTTAAGATCATCGATACTTGTTCCATGGTTCAGATGAATTCCAATTGTCAGTGGATTAGTTGCTGTACTTGCAAATGTAAATGTAGCAGTCTTTCCTGAGCAAGATATCTGTACAGATGCATCATCTGTTTCAGCCTGATCTACAGTGTCATTAAAAGTAATGTTCAGAGTAATCGTTCCGTTCAGACCAGACCAGTTTGCCATTGCAAGGCCTTTACCACCATTCGCGCCCCATCTGTCCCATACACCATTATAGGTAACATTCAATGTTCCCTGTGTTGCCCCACTTGCGGCATAAACTCCCTCTGCCATTCCGGCATCTACAGTCACGACCGGCTTTTTGTATGTGTTCATCATCTTTATTTCCTCTCTTTCGTCGGTTCATATTTCATTGTTTTTCAATGTCATTTTTTCTTATATATTATACAGAATTCCTTCAAAAGTCAACCCACAAACCCTTTATTCAAGCCATTTTTCACCATTTTCTTGTCTTTTTTTCTTTAGCATATTATAATGTATTTGCTAATATAGGATCACACTGAAAATGAGGATTTTTTTATGAAAAAGAACACAGGAGATTTTAAAACAAATCTCGAACAGCTTCTCCAGAAAGGAAATATTATCCGTCTCAAACCACAGGGTTTCAGCATGTATCCCCTCTTCATTCCCGGAAGAGATGAGGCTCTGATCCAGCAGGTTCCCGTCACCTCACTTAAGAGAAACGATGTAGCTCTTTACCGCCGTGACCAGGGAATTCTTGTTCTGCACCGTATCGTTCGTGTTACTGCCGACGGCTATTATATGACCGGAGATAATCAGTATGAGATTGAGGGTCCGCTTCGCCCGGACCAGTTCAGGGGCAAACTCATTGCTTTCGTCCGCAATGGAAAAGAAATCTCTGTCAGGAATCCTGTATACCGCTTTCTCTCTGCTCTCTGGCTTCTGATGCTGCCAGTACGTCCTTTTTGTTTCAGACTGACTGCTTTTTTGCGACGTGTAAGATCAAAGTAAGAGGCCTTTTTCCCTCAGAGTTCTGACAACCGACACCACATCTTCATACACTACAGATTTTTCCACCTCATATGCTTTGCTGACCAGTTCTGCAAGTTCCTCTGCCGAGTCAGCTTCTTCTGCATGAAGATACATAAATCCGGCTGTCTCACTCAGAGAGATTACTTCATTTACTTCCTCTGCTCTCTTTCCAAACGGAAGAACCACATATTCATCTTCCAGTTTCCTGATCCGATATCCTTCTGTTTTTTTCATATTCTCCCCCTTTATTTAGCAAATACTTCGTGTTATACTCTATTATCACAACTATTCAGTAGCCTCACAGTTATGAGTCAAAATGCATTCCAGCTGAATAGTTACCTATTATCATTTATTTTCAGGAGTTTTTCATGCAGCCATCATATAAACATTATTTAAAGATCATCAAAAATACCTGTACCGGTCATGAAGGACCTGTCACCATTCCATCTGAAGAACTGGCCGACCTTGCACGACTTGCCGAAGAGCACTGCACGGTTCCCTTTGTCCTGTCTTCTTTTCGAGGCACACCTTTTTACTCTTCCATGCTCCAGCGGACACGCAGCATGATGCTGAATTATTATCAGATTGACCAGTTTACTCGTCATACGGTCTCCCTTCTTGAAGACAACGGAATCGACTGCATCCTTCTTAAGGGAATCAGCCTTGCTTCCTGCTATCCTGTTCCCGAATATCGTAAGCTTGGCGATCTGGATCTTTATATCAGCCGGAAATCCGATATTTCCAAAGCTCAGAAACTTCTGGAATCCCATGGATATATCGCGGAAAATGAGCTCAGTGACCATCATCTGACCTATCACTATACGTTTCCAAAAACAGGGCGCAGATTCCTTCTTGAACTGCATTATCGCGTAGTTGGAATGTATCAGTATGAGCGTGCCAACCAGATTGTAGATCAGGTGTATTCCTTTGAAAATCTTGTTCCGGTATCACAGACGATCAATGATTTTACCTACTCTGTTCTGCCGCCTTCGGAATATGTTTTTTATATGATCCATCATATGCTGAAGCATTATCTGTACAGTGGTTTCGGTATCCGTCTGCTGTGTGATTTTACCTTTTACCTCAGGAAGCATGCGGATGAAATCGATTTTCATAAGATACATAACTGGTGCCAGGATTCCCGCATCAGTCATCTTTATGAGATTGTTCTGGAAACCTGCCGGATTTATTTTGGACTCCCACAGCATATTGACTCCAGGATTCACTATGATTCACAGGACTGTAAGGAATTTCTTATCCGTGTTCTTAAAGATGGAGATATGGGCACGGATGTTTCCAGTGAACTTGTTGGAAGTACTTCTTATCAGAAGGTCAATCTGATCACTTACTTTAAAGAAGGACATGTGCAGATGAAGGTCCGCTTTCCGAAAGCCAGCCGCTGCCCGGTTCTCTGGCCGGTTTTGTGGTGTGTTACTTTTTTGTGTTTCATTCGAAATACTTACAAAATACGAAATACCACTTTACGACAGACGCTCCATAATTTCAAAAAAAGCAATCAGAAAACCAAACTGATACGTATCTTTGACAACAGTGACTCCTGATCTGGGAGTTACTGTTTTTTATTCTCTCAGACCTGTATCTGACAATTTTTCATCTACCCTATGTTCGATCAATTGTTTTATCCCAAACGACAATGTCAGATAACACTTCCATTTCATTCCCCTGGAAAATCCCTTTATTACAATCCTCCATATTTTCTGGTTCAACTGAGGAATGCGCTTTTTATCACAGGCAAGTTTCGCAAAACAATCTTTTCCAATAGAATCATTACCGTAAATCCTAAGTATTTTCCAGATCATCCATATCGATTTCCGTCGCTTCTGATATTCCATCTTGGCGTCAAAAAAGGAGGCAAAAAAAACAGTATATTGTATCAGTCCCTCATACTGCTCGACATCTTTCCCCTCTTCTTCCATCCAGTTCTTGAAGGTCTGTGCGATTCCCAGCCAGCATCTGCTAGATTCCGGATTGTATTTATAAGAAACGGAATCCTCATTTTTGCGATAAACATTTCCGATCCGCTCTATAAATGCATATTTTGCCCCACAGACATAACACTGCATATTAAACAGCTTATCCTCTGCATAAGGATACTCCGAGAAAGTAATCCTGTTCTGATCCAGAAAAGACTTCCGATACAGTTTTCCCCAGACATATGACAGTGTTCCTACGGAAAAAAATCCCCGAAAACGGAACTCTTCTGAATCCCTCTCAAACCTCGAAAATTCGCTGTGACTAGTGGCCGGAAGAAGTTTTTCGTTCCACAGACGTGCATAATTACTGACAACAATATCTGAATTAATTTTGTCAGCAATATTAATATATCTTTGAAAAACCTCCCTGTCCGGAAGATAGTCATCTGCATCCATGAATAAGATATACTCACCTGTGGATTTCTCTAATCCCCTGTTCCTTGCACAGCCTATACCACGTTCTTCCGTTATAATCAGATAAATATTATCGTATTCTCTGGAATATTTCTCTGCAATTTCCACGCTTCTGTCTTCAGATTCGCTGACCACCAGAAACATTTCCCAGCTTATATAACTCTGTGCGATTATACTTTCAATCGCCTGTGCCAGATATTTTTCAGCATTATACACTGGTATAATTGCAGATATTTTTCCTTTGTTTACAGTCATTAGCTTTGCCTCCGGACACTTTTTCCTATCTTAATAATACTCCTGCACAAGAGTCCTGATGTTTTTTTCCAGTTTTCTGTTCTTCGAAATATCAGCCAAAGCAAACTATTCGGAACAATTATACAGATCACTGCTCTGTAAAACAGATTAAAAGCTGCACTTCCATTGACTATCTGGCAGCAAAATTCTGTAACTGCCCAAGCAGCTGCCATAACGATAAGATACAAACCGTATCTTCCAAAATATTCCCGAACTGGTTTCTGGAAACGATATCTATAAATGATGTAAGGCTCCACCCATACAGACGTAAGCACTGTGCTGCAGAAGGTTCCGGCAAAAACACCAACCACACCAAAATGTGTAACCAGAAGAATCGAAATTCCAAGGTTCAGGACTGCCTCCGCGATTGCTTTGTAACGGTCATACCAGAACAGTCCCATAGATTCCTTAAATATCAGCACAGCTTTTCTTGTTCCGTTGACAAAGAAATTAATGCACAGAACAAGCACTACCTCCCGCTGAAACAGATATTGTTTTCCAAAGGCCAGCTCCACAAACGGATTCAGCAGTTCAAACAGACAGATTCCGGCAAAGCCATATATCCAGTAACCGATAAAAAATAACTGGTCAAAAATCCTGCTCACTTTCTCGGAATCTTCTGTAGCTCCAAGGTTTCCGACACTTGCTGCCACACCCTGCAGTGCCTGATCCAGAACCTGTCGGATGGAACCTATCACCAGATAATAGTTCGAGTAAATTCCCGCAGTAATTACGCCAACAAAACTGGAGATCAACAGATTATCCGTATTGTTGACCACAACATTTCCAAGCTTATGCATAAGCATGGCTCTGACATTTTTTAAGATATCCTGTCGTTCTTCCTGTGGCAGTTTTTCATGACAGGGTTCTTTGAGGTAAGGAAACAGTGCATCTGCTTTTCTGGACATGAAGACGTTTCCTGTGATCGTGCACACTACCGCAACAATCAGAAACAGCACAAAATTCCTGGTCGTAATCAGTATAATAATCTGGCAGATATCCTGCAGCACCAGAAACCCATTATGATACAACACTGTGATATAATTCATCTGATGTGCATCTATAAGTGTTTTTTTATAGATCAGCAGATATGAGACCACAGAATTCAAAAGATACAAAAGATAGATCAGCACAAGATGATCTACATCCGGACGGTCTTTCATCAGAATATCCAAGAATGGGATAAGGCACATCCCTGCCACCAGTACAAATCCGGCAGTCATCCGGTAGAACATCCGGAACATACGCATAAGGATCTGCTGCTTTGAAATGTCATTTTCCGCAATCGGTCTGTAAAGGGCATAGGTGATTGCTGTTCCAACCCCCAGTTCCGACAATGACAGTATATTTAAGATGTCGGTAAACAGTCCGTTGATTCCAACGTATCCTTCACTGAGCATTCTGGTAAAAACTACTCTGGTAAAAAATCCCATCAGAATCGCAGATATCTGCGCCACAAATGCAACACTTGTATTCATAACAGAATATTCTGTCCTCGATTTCTGTTTCAAACTTCACTAATCCTTTCCCTTATATATGTACTCCAGATGAAAGTCATCTGTATGGTAAAAGTTTTCGTTTTTAATGTTTTTCCAGATCATATCCTTTGTCTACATCCATTTTGAGAATTTTTTCCCGTATCCACACCGCCATGAGCGAGAAGGTCATTCGAAACATATAGACAAATGGTTTCAGTCCAGAATGCATACTGACTCCGGTAACACGAGGATGCATGACTGCCGGGATTTCTCTTATATGAAATCCAAGAAGAGACATCTGCATCAGCATATTTGCATCCGGATACTTATCGTCAAAGTTATTATATTTGGAATAAAACAGAAATGTTTTCCAGTTCAGACCCTGAAGTCCTGTGGTTGGATCTGTAAAATCTTTACCTGTCCCTCTGCGAAGCAGGAAGCGAAACCACACGAAGGCAATTTTTTTTGCCGCAGAAACCGGGAATTCTGTGCTTCCTTCCATAAATCGCGATCCCAGAACAATGTCCGGAACTGTTCCGTCTTTATCCGGTGTTGTCAGTGCTTTATAAATAGCCGGAATATTACATACATCATGCTGTCCGTCTGCATCCATCTGGATCACATACTGATACTTTTTACGGACTGCATATTTATATCCAAGCTGCAGACCACTTCCATAACCCAGATTAAACACATGCGTTACCACTGCATGATTTCTCCTCTTTGTGATCCAGTTCGTTGAATCCAAGGAGGCATCGTTCATGACCAGAACATCTGCAAGTTCTGAGATTTCAGGTTTTTCAAGCTGCTCCAAAAGTGCCGTAATTGTCTTTTCTTCATTATAGGCAGGAATAATAATCAATACTTCTTTTTTCTTTTCCATATACTCAGTCTTTCTTTTGTTGTTTAAATTTGGAATAGTTTCAGTACATCTTTATCTTCTGATGATAATTTAACAGCGGCTTTCTGTCCAAGCTCTCTGCATTTCTGTGGATTTTTCAGCAGTTCTTCTATGTTTCTGCTGACTGCCTCCGGAGTCAGGCTGCACATCATTCCGTCTTCTCCCTGAATGACCTGCTCCCTATTTCCGCTGCTGTCCGACACAAGGATCGTACATCCCAGAGTCTGTGCTTCCTGTATTGCAATGCTCTTCCCTTCAAAACGAGTCGCATGGACATACAGATCACATTGTCTGTAATACGGATAAGGGTTCGTCTTTGCTCCTAGAAGCACAAAATCTTCCTGCAGACCAAGACGGTTGATCTGGCTCTGCAGCTTTTCTCTCAGTTCTCCCTCTCCAAGAACATACCATCTGGCTTTTACACCATGATCTTTGAGGATTTTCATTGCATCAATCGAAATCTCATATGCCTTCTGTGCTGTCAGCCTTCCAACGGTGAGAATCCTCTTCCCATCATAGGAATCCTCAAACCCTCCCGGAAGTTCTGCTTTCCTTCGGATTTCTTTCTGATCTATGAGATTATGAAATACATATGTATTTTGGCTGCACTCCGGATACACCTTGACAAAGCTTTTCTTCACTTCATCGGACACTGTAAAAATCCTGTCAAAATCCGGATAGCAATTTTTGTCCAGCTCTCTGGTATAACCGGCAAATCCATAGTCTACATGGAGAAATGTAAACTTCCGGTCAGCATTAATATGATCATGGACATAATAGGTCGCTCCACCCTCAAGATAGGCGACTGCCATATCATAATGTTCTTTGATACTCTGTCCACTGTCTGACATTACACGCCAGAGAAGCTTATCCGGACTTAGCTTGCCTTTTTTTAACATAACAAAGGTATTTCTGAGAAGAAACGGTAAATTTCTGAGCACCGCTCCCCGAATCCAGAGACGCTTCCATATCTTTCTGTTAAGAACTTTTTTCCCTTCTTTTGAGAGAACAGAGGCATCTGAATATTCCCTGTTAAGAACCTTTACATGTTCCGGAATCTGAGAGATCAGTTCTCCCTGATCCAGAAGGACATACAGTGATACTTCATACTGTTCCCTCGGGAAATGTTTCAGAAGCTCGATCAGAGCTTTTTCGGCTCCTGCCCCTCCAAGCGTATTGATCACAAAAAGAATTTTTTTCATTTTTGTAAGTCATCACCTCCTGCAAAATGCTGGTCGATCCTTTTTTCCAGTTCTTCTAATTTCTTCAGCATTCTTTCACTGTCCTGATTAAGAAGGGATATCTGCATTGCCAGTTCCTGATTCTTCCGCATCAGAATTGAAAGCTGTGTGCTTATGAACCAAAGAGTCCATACAACTCCAACCGTTATAAGAAAAATTAAGATCAAAATCCTGAGACTTACATACCGTTCCAGTTCGGAAGGCTCTATCAGAATTCCGCATATAACCAGCAGCACTGATACAATAGCCCACGCAAGACAGAACGGTTCCGTCATTTTTCTCTTTGCCAGTGATAAGATTGCCATCACCAGAAGACAGATTCCCATCATTATCAAAAATATCGTTAACAAATCTCCCAATGTCATTTTTTCCCTCCTCTAATTTTGTTCATATCTGTCAAATACCTTCGGTGAAGGACAGCTTCCTTTTGATTTCTGAAGCAGATGTCCATTGCAGAAAATGTGTATATCCAGATTCTTTTCCATCCACTGGAGCCTGCGATACGCGACTGCAAAACCGATAAAACTTCCGACTGTCAGTCCGATTCCATACCAGATATCCGGAAAGTGTGTAGCAATTATGCTCCCGATCAATGTCCCGATACAGAAGGACAGACCGGTAAGTACAGAACCCTTAAAATCATCGAAATAATACAGAAAAATAATCTCTGCATACATCAAAAACAAAATGAAATATCCTGCTGCAAGGCAGGGATAGATTCGAAGCGTCATGCCCCCAAATCCGACCTGCGGAAGAAAGATCATACATAACAGGAAAATAACCAGCGTAATAATGAACTGTATTCTGGCAAGACTTAACAGTTCCTCTGCCAGAAGCCGGAACATTCGTTTCTTGGTGATCTCAATATCGGCTCCCCTGCCTCCGATAACAGCTTCCGAGTACGCTTTGTACCTTTCATGGAAGTTCATCTCCACCCTGCTGATAAAGATCACACTCGCAGAAATATTTGTGAACATCGCAAGACAGGTTGCCATATCATAGGTCGTCACACATACAAAGCTTCTGACTATCACCATATGAAGGTCTGTCGTCCAGAATACAAAGTTATGGATGTACAGTCCCAGCGTATACAGGAAATTAGTAAGCACAAGCGGCCAGTACTCTCTGAAATAGTGAAATACCCTTCGGTATCTTCCGCTGTTCTCCCGGAAATAGCTTCGTATCAGAGCAAATTCCAGACAGGCGATCAGCCAGAAACCAATGGCTAGTGCAAGAAGCATTCCATAGGTGATACTCATATGAATGACTTTTACAAACAGAAAAGACAACAGTACTGTCACAGTCATACCGATCATGAAGAAAAAGGAAATTTTCTTATAATCTTTACAGATCGACAGGTACAGCATAGAATAAAACACCAGTACCAAGGCAACAAATCCACAATATCCGGTAAAAACATAGATGATATCCACATTTCCCACCAGATACTCGTGGATACAGAACGAAATTCCAAAAAGTGCACTGAATGTAATATTCAGGATCATCCCGACATAATAGCACGGAAGGATATCCTCAAAGGTTTCCTCATAGATGATATCCGACATGTACTTGGATAATACAGAGTTGAACGGCGATGCTGTAAGGAGCGAGAATATAAAGATATACAGTACTGTACAGGAGAACAACTCTCTCGTAGCATATCCGACTGAATCAAAGCCAAGAAAATGCTCCATAATACAAAGTGCACCAATCACGGTAAGCATTGGAGCAATGGTCATGACCGTACTGTAACCCATGCCGATGATATTTGTTGTCAGCGTTCTTTTTCCATATATATTGTTTAATTTAACACCGATTCCAGCCATTATCCTGTCTCCATCCTGTTTTCTATCGTTTCAGTTGAAAGGGTTCTTCTGTCCATTCAACCTGCTGCTCCTCTGCAAATCTACGGTAAATCTCTTTATAAGTTTCCTTCATCTGCTCAATCCGGTAAAAGGAAGTAACCCTCTTATATCCGGCCTCACCCATCTGTTCCCGTCCTTCCGGATCTATGGCAAGGTCTATCATTGCCTGGGCGATTTCCTCCAGATTCATGATGTGGGTCAGAATACCTGCTGCTCCAAATCCATCATCATTGCCATAGATCAGTTCCCGGCAGTTTCCGACATCTGTCGCAATCGTCGGCTTATGTGCCGCATAGCTTTCCAGAATTGTCAGCGGCTGTCCCTCACTGATGCTGGTAAGAATCGTAAAATCCATCCTCCCTAGATATTCTTTCACATTGACCCTTCCTGTAAATTCAATATCGGATACTCCAAGAGAATCCACAAGGTCAAAACATTCCTGTGCATATTTTTCATCCTCATCGGTCGGACCCATGATCCAGAGTTTTAACTTCGGCACACTTTTTTTGGCAAAAGCAAATGCCTGTATCATCGTCTTTACATCCTTGATCGGGCTGACACGAAGAACAGCTCCTATATTGATCATCTGTTCTTCTGGATTTTTGCCTGGTATATCTGCAAAACCATCTACATCAATTCCATTTGGCGTCACCTGAATTTTTTCTTCCGGACAGCCGAGTTCCATCTGAAGCGTTCTGGCACGTTCAAAGAGACAGGTAACAGCATCTGCCTTATCATACGCCAGAAGTGACATCTTCTTGAACTGTTCGATCCAGATATTTTTGTAGACACCTTTTACCCACTGTGCTTTGATCAGCTCCTCTTCTCTCTCTCGGGTATAGATTCCATGCTCGGAGATCAGAAGCGAGCTTCCGTGGAAATGCTTTGCCATACTTCCGAGTACACCTGCATAACCGGTAGCAACACAATGGTACAGATCAGCTTTTGGCACATCCATCTTTAATGCCCAGAACAGTGGCAGATAAATGGAACGGAGTGTCCAGAGGAAATCTGAAAATATAATATTCGGATACTGTCTGTTATAACACTCTCTGGCAATCTCAAAAAAGTCCGGTCCCATCAGAAAGCTGTCCACAGAGATGCTGCCATGGTGAAACAGATCAAAAACAACTCCCCAGTCGGTCTTTCTGTTGAGAACCATGTTCAGGACTTCTTCATATTCTTTCCTGGAAAGACGGGCTTTTCTTCTGCTCTTTCTCGTTTTTCTTCCTTCATCCCACTCACAGTCATCCAGATACAGTTCATATACCTGTGTCAGGTTTTCCGGAAGCTCATATACAAACTTTCCTCTCTGAGATCTGTTTGCCACAATTGCAAGCAGGATAAATTCTATATTCGGAAAAGACTTAATCAGGCTGTTGATCCATCCGGAAACACCACCGACCACATATGGGTAGCAGCCCTCTGCCACTAAGCAAACCTTCATCTCTTACCTCTCTCTACATCAGTTTTTGCGGGTATCATAGTAAAGCTCCTGCTCTTTTAGACGGATTTTTACTGTAGTATCTTCGGCACAGATCAGATATGCATCCGCTTCTATTTCTGTCTGGCTGCCGCCGTCAATCTCATCGATTTCTTCACCATGTGTCCTTAAGATAAACCAGCTTCCTGCCTCTGATGTCTGAAGCGTGATTGTATTATCTTCTCGAGACTGGCTATATGCCAGATTAAGGAACGTTCTGATTCTTGCATTGCTCTCAGAAAGAGTGGTGCTGTCAAAATCTCTGAAATTTTTCCAATATGTCAGAAGGTTACTGGAAAAACGCTTCTGCATGACTTCCCATCGGTCAGTTTTTTCCTGTGGCCAGAAAATATCATACATATCCAGCATAACATTTGTATATCCAAGCGCGGTCTGAATGCTTCGCATCCGGATATCATCACTGTAGGCGTAATTCATACCGTCACTTGTAACAGTCTGTAATGTTACAGAATCACTGTAATAAGAGACCACCGGCTGGTTCTCTGTATAGTCACAGACCAGAGTTCCGACATCTCCAAGAAGACCGGAATCCGTGTCTTTCAGAATTCCTTTCAGGTCTTTTTCTTTTGCAAATGCTGCACCAAAACGATAGTTTATCTTCTCATTTTCAAAAAACTCCGTATCCTTTGTGACCTTATCTTCCGCTTTGTCCAGCTTCTGATATTCCAGAGAGATTCCTGCCTCAGCACTCTGCTCCTTCATCTGCTTCAGATAAAACTCCAGGTTCCCGGATTTAGGTTCTATATCATCTGTGTAATCTGCCTGCGGCTGAATGAAACAGGTCATCTTCATATCACTTTTCTCGACAACAGAAATCAATGCAGGCCACATGATATCTCTCGCAATACCAGTTACAGACTGACTGTATAGTTTCAGCATTTCAGTATTGTTTTCGTCTGCAAAAACGGGAAAATTAACCATGGAAAGATTCTGTGCGTTGACGATTGGATAAATTGTATATTGCAGTGTTTCTGCCCGCATTCCATCCAGAAGTCCAAGAGCTGTGCTGTCCTTCATATAATCTCCGACTACCGCAAAGACACTTCCGTAATCTATTCCATTTCGCCAGATGATTGTCGGAAGATCCTCATTTTCAACATTTTTTCCTGTTTTTTCATCAAGAAGTCCCACCATATATGTTTTGGTTCCGCTTCCTACCTGATACCAGGGAACATCGAGTTCCAGATCCTGACGTTTCTTTTCCTCTTTATCTTTCGATGTATTATAGGTCACTTCTCCTCCAAGGAGCAGTCCTTCAAACAGCTTCACACCTGCAAGATGCGTTTCCTCTGCAACAACTTTCTGAATCCCAAGAAATTTCATCAAAGCCTTGTTATTCTGAATATTTTTTGCGTTTTCCAGACAGCCGAAGACAATAATTACGCCTTTCTTTTCCAGAGTTTCCAGTGTAGTAAGGTTGTCGCCATCTGCATATTTCTCAGATTCCAGAATCATCATTTCCGGTAGATTTTTGTCATCTGATTTATATGTCCTTACGGATTTACAGGAGATCAGTTTTCGTTTGGCATAAGTACACCATCTGCTGACAGCTGTTCCCATATCGCCATCTTCATTTCCGACAAAGACAACAGAACTGTCAGCCCCGATCACTGTGGTACTGTTGCTGTCAGAAGGCGTCCACCGGTTTCTACCATCGGCCTTTTTCTCTGTAAGACTGGAATTTATATCATAGGTGTTCTTGCTGTCCCTGAGTACCATAGAAAACTGAAACAGGAAAAACAAGACAAACATCATGGTCGCAATGCTGAAAAATTTTCTCTTTGAAACCATCACTGCTCTGCCTCCTGTTCCTCTGTTTCTACCTGATTATATCCATAATCAATCGCAAAATTATACTGATGATACATATTCTGCGGAATTCTGTAGCAGATAAACTGGTCGTCTTCATAGTAAACTTTCATTTCATTTGGATATTTTTTCATGAAAGCCTGTGCCCAGTAGTACATTCTGGACATTACGATCCAGCGTTTTTCGCCCTGATACATTCCAATCCCGCCAACATTTGGAAGCGTCTGACTTGCACCTTTCTTAGAAATAGACTGTCCACTGTCAGCATAACTAACACTATAATCCAACGGTATCTTCTCAATAAAGAAATAAACGTTCTCTGTAGGAATTATAACTTTTGTATCTTCCTTCATATGTTCCAGTTTACGAAGAAACGTAATCGTTTCATAATGCCATCCATGATCCAGGCCCATCTGCGTTTCATCGTTTGCAGAAACAATCGTCCATGTTTCATCCTCATTATCTCTGATAATATTCGTAAGACAGGTAATCGCTCCGTTTGTTACATATCCTGATGAAAACCCTGGTTCTTTTATCAGATTATTTTGACTCAATACAACCAACAGCACTGCTGCCAACCCTAAGGATAAGATATTTCGACAAATTCTAAGAACTTTCGGCATTAACACCAAATATAAAAGACCATCTGTAATCAAAACTCCCGCCACCGGTAAAAGATATGCATAATAAATACTGCATCGTGCCGCATCCATCAGGGTCGGAAGGCCAAATGGACCCGCACACAGGAGAACGGTCAATATCAGCATACAGAATCCAACTGACATGAGTACCGCTCCATATTCTGTTTTTTGAAAAGCACAGAACACCAATCCCAGGAGCAGTAAACCCGCATAAGCCGTCATTACTGCTGTTCCCATCTTCTGCCAGTCTACAGGAACGACTATATTTCTGATTCGTATCGACATTGTCCTGACTGCCTTCGGTATTTTATTCGGAATGGTCTTAATTTTATCTGATATGACCTTAATTTTATCTGCCACTGTCCGCATCCGGTCTCCTAAAGAAGGTTTTTTCTGCTCGACAACAACCGTTGTTTCACCCTTTTTAGCGGATGGCAGTTTACTTACATCGATCTCTGTAACCTTTCCATTGCCCGATGTAACCTGTACTTTGTTATTTTGTGTAGTATTATCTGCATCAGACTCCTCATTTTGACTTCCATTAATGACACTCATTCCCCATCCCAGAGAGCCCTGAAGAGGTGTTCCGCCTGCAAACGCAATCGCCATCGGAAGAACCGCCAGTACAACACTGAGAATTCCTGTAACCATAATGCGGCAGAAGTATTCCTTCTTCACAAACCGAAAACAAAATCCCATCGCAATGCCAATACAGCAGAGTCCTGCAATCATCGTTCCATAGAAATGAATTGCCAGTGTGAGAGAAAATGCCATCGCAAAACATTGCAGAATCCTTCGGGTTTCCCTGTCTTTCAGATTTTCCTTATGTATCTGAAAAAATCTGATTAAAAAATAGACCGATGGAATCACAAAAATCATCCCATATTCCTGTGGCAATGTAGAATAAAATCTTGAATAAGTCTGCCCTGACCAGAAATCTCCAACGATATATGCAAATACACCGATATACGGAAGATATTTTGTTTTGCAGAGCAGCTTCAGCATGACCAGAAGCACTGCATGAAGATAAATAACCTGAACAAAGAAGAACTCACACAGGATTACATAAGTATCTACTCCAAAAACGGTATGGAGATAGTAGATCATGCAATGAAATCCAAACGGATAAACACCTTTGGAAAAGATTTTTCCTCTGCTCATCTGATTGATCCAGCTTAAATGCACCGGAATATCCGATGCTCGATAACCATAAGTAAGTATGATCTGGCGACCATAAATCCAGAGAAGTGCTCCACAGATAAATATCAGAAATACAGATTGTATTGGTTTCTTCACAATATATCTGCAAAAAAACTTTCCAAAATATCTGCATCCAGATTTCATCCATTCTCCAAATTTGCTAACAGCAGACCTGATACCCAGGCTTCCATCGGACAGCCTGCAAAATATTTTTTTACCCTCTGCAAGTTTCCGTCTCAGAGGGATTCGATTAACCTTAAGTCCGATCAATATGCTCATCAGAACTGTGACTGCTGTGAGCGTGAAAAAATTCGAAATGTGAAGCAGCTGAAGTGCAAATACAATGTTAATAATATAAAAGTTTCCAAATGTATAGGACATCAGAAATTGCTCTGACAGCCTCCTGCCTTTCAGTATTCTGCGGAACATGATTTCCGGCAAAAGCACTGTAATTCCCGTATATGCAGCAAAAATACCTGTAAATCGTAAAATCACCAGTGTTGACATTAACATGTTGTTTCATCCTCTACATAAATATTCTGATAAATTCCAGTGTCTCATTATCAATCGTAATATCAGATTCTTTGAGTTCCTGCATGACACGGAAAAAATTTTCCCGGTCGCCACAGGAAAAGAACAGCTTGAGCTGACAGGTATAGCTGGAAAGAGCCTCCGGATACTGCTCTCTGGCACGGGCACACCATTTGCGGCAGTTTTCATAATCTTCAGTCTCAAGAAGTCTCTGACACACCTTCTCATAGACGGAACTGCTTATCTTCTGTCTGTCTGCCGTCCATGCCTTCTGCAGAACTTCATCCATACGCTCTGCCATGGAACGCTGCTCCAGATCAGTCAGAACCTTCTGTTCAACAACAGGATTCATATATTCCAGAAGATTAACGCAGTTCTCTGCGATATGCTCCTCGTCTTCGTCCAGGGTACGGTATTTTTCCTGTACACCGACACGAAAATCACTCAGCACATCCTGAAGAATTGACGCAGCATAATGAGCAGTCTCCGTGTCTTCACTGTTCAGTGCCAGTGCGATAGACGACAGAGAGTTCTTATAATCGCCGCGAATTACGTTAAGGATAAAACTTCGAAGACTTTTTTTGTCGGTAACTTCCAGCGCCTCTTCAAGTGAAACCATATTTTTTTCTGTTTCTTCATCAGGACGTATAAATGTTTCTACCCTTTCCTTACTGAATATCACATCAGAAAGATCCATGGACATCAGCATAAAAAGCCGGCTGGTCCAGAATGCCACAAACACAAAGGTCGGTCCTACAATCGGACATAGCAGCATCATTCCTGCTTTCATCCATGTACTTAAGCTTTTTTCCTTTCTTCTGAGATGGTTCCAGATAAGATACACCACAACCACCAGAAGATTCAGAACAAGTAAAATTGTAAACAGCCTCATTCTTCCGAACATACTGCAATCTTCTCCACAATTTCTGTACTATAGCCATTCTGTTCAAATCTTTCCTGCACAAAACCGGCATTTTCTTTTGTTGTATTTGCAAGAAGTGCATATAACTTTCCATCTGGAAGGATTCCAAGATAATCACTGTCTCGCAGTTTTTTTGCCATAAGCTGATCTATCTGTCTGTACTGTTCCGGATCGGCATCTATCTTCAGAAATACGCATTCTGCCAGATCTTTTGCTTCTGCATCCATATAGGCTTTCACCAGTGGTTTAAATGCATCCTCTCTGAGAATCCTCGATCCTTCTTCACTGTATCGATTCTCCTCGAGTGCCTGCATATATCGCTGTGCCCTCAGAACTGCATTCTGGATCAGATAACTGACTACAGTAAGAAAGTTTGCCTGTCCCAGAGTCATTTTTTCCCAACTGAGTCCCCAGAGCATGATGATCATTTTAATATCTCCATTCTCATAGATAGCACGGGCCATCAGAGGGTAACGTGGATCCATATTTTTGTTGATATAAACCTTTTCTTCTGTCAGTTCCTCATACACTTCTGTCATTTCCCTGTAACGGATTGAATTTCCAAGACTTCTTGCTTTGGCGGAACTTGCTGAGAAAATTCGAGCATAATCCTGGTTGACGACATTGTACAACGCCACATCCCTGGTCCTCATCAGCTTCATCAGCATTTCTACCGCATAGAACATAACCTCATCCGGCATATACTGATCCAGTGTATGTGTGATCGTATAAATCTTGCCGATACTGTCTTTCTGGTCGATCAGCTGCTGCTCCATAACGCCTTTGAGGCGGGCATTGCTTTCATTAATGTCCTTGATATCTGCAATCTGCCTTGACAGATGAACTTCCAGCTCCTCGCTTTCCATACGCATAGTCTTGATCTGATCCCGCATATATCCGACTACAAGGCCAAGAATAAACAGCTGTGCGATCCACACATAAGTGTTATAATCCAGAAGAACTTCAAATCCACTCCGCGTGTACATCTGCCGGAACATATATCCAGCCACTGCACATATTGCAGAAAAAGTTGCCTGCTGCTGTCCATACACGATCGCAAATAGCAGAACATACAGAAGAAACGGATCCAGGTTCGCGAAATATCGGCTACCTACCGTTCTGTTATTCATCATAAAGAACGGAATAAAACAAATCAGATTCTCCACAAACGGAAACAGAACACTGAGCAGCCATTTCCATTGGTTCCACAAGACCTTCCACCATGGAAGTTCCAGTTTATCTTCATTTACAAAAACAGCCTTGTGCTTCTGCATATACGCTGCCATTTTTTCAATATTTCTGTTCAGATCACCAAAGGCATGTACACCGTATTCTTTCTCGAATCGTGTTCCGGACAGGACACAACGGCCGATACCTCCAGATGAAGTCACAATATTGGCACTGTCCGCCATATGCTCCTGTACCATGGCTGCCAGCTCCAGCTCACTGACCACGTCATTGGAAGAAAGCTGATAAAGCGAATATTCATGTTTTCCGGTACTGACAACTTTATAAATATATTCTACTGCGTCTTTTTCAAACAACAGTGAAAACGTATGGTCTGTGTCGGCTTTGATGTATCCCTCACTCAGACATTCCAGACACATCCGGGCACAAATATTATTTACATCTTTCCTGTCTCTCGGAATGCAATACAGATGATCCAGTCTGAGAACCACAATATCCGTACTTCGGTTCTTTCTGAAATTCTCGCATATCTCCTCTGCCTGTGCCAGGATGTCTGCCCTCATTCCAAATCCGAGAGTTTTTTCTGTTTCTTCAATGTCATTTATATAGTTTCCACTATAAACCTCATCTGAGGAAAGAAAAATAAGTTTCCCTTTCCTAACTGTAGAATGTGCCACCAGAATGTTGACCAGATGAGACACAAAACGAACAGATTCTCTCTCTTCTTCATTCCAGTGATAATTAGTGTCAAAAGCACCCATAAGAATTGTCGCATCCGGATTGACACTTTCAAAAATAGAATTTAGATTTTCTGTGTCATATGGAAATTCATATTTTTCAAATACTCTCTCATATTTATTATGTTTATACTTATCTCCGGTCAGTATATATACCTTGTGTCCTTCTTTTCGAAGTTTCAGGATCATACTGTCCATCAGGCTGCATGAGCCTCCCACCAACAGGATGTTCATTATTCTTCCTCTTCCGTGCTCCTTTTATTTTTCGTATGAAGATTTTTGGCTTAGTCTCTGTTCCAGTGCAATATTAATCTCTTTTTTTGCCTTTTCAAAATCTATTTCATGGTTACTGTCATTAATACAGACCATCTTATTTCTGTGTTCGGTAATGGTACGAAGCAGTTTTTCATTGTTCTGCGAAACATCATAATAACTGCACAGTTTACGGATATTTCTTGGCACAAAATCACCTTTTAACTTCTGATACTCCCGAAGTACATACTGGCTGATATCTTCTTTATGCCGAAAAGCATGACTGCATACTTTTGTCAGAAGTTCCGGTTCCAGCTTCCACAGTGTTTCGAATGTCTGCTTCTTCAACGGTGAAGCACCATGAACCGTATAAAAACCGGTAAATCTCGGAAATGCCATCTCCATAAAATTATAGAAAAAATATATCGGCGGATAGCCTATATGAAAATATGCCCCCGGCTGTTTCTTTACATTCTCATATTTCTTAAAATATTTTGCAAGAACCATGGCATTATTCAGATAAATATACGGCATAACTGCATTATCTATATTTGCCACATCAGGCTGCAGGGCAAGCATATCTACCGGCTTTTCCCCCTGAAAGAAATCCCCTGGTTTTACCTTGTCCAGCAGAAACATATCATCATTAAAATAGACGAAGCGTTCAGATAATCCCTGAATCCTGTGCAGGTTCCACTCAATAGTATGAGAATTAAATGTAGGGCGGAATTCTTCTGGAATAAAATCCTCGTGATTAACGATATTCAGTTTCGGTGCAGATGTGTTCAGCCATTCCGGAAGATGCCCCCAGGTCACAAAATGAACTTTACGTACCCACGGAGCAAACTGCTCCACACCACGGAACCAGTATTGAAGGTTATCCCAGTCTCTGTATCTCTCTTTTCTGTCATCTGCCGCTGACTTCAACCCACAAGCCTCAAGCGTCTTTCTCTTTTCCTGCTGCCACGCAGGATCACTGCCATCTACCCAGGTAATCACAAAGTCGATTCCCTCTGTATTGTTCAGGTTTTTCATTCCGTTTCCTCTCATACATTTTTCTTGTGTGTTAGTATATCATATCTTTTCCGCAAAAAATATCTGGGTTTTTATATAAAAATATATTCTTTCATTTATCAGTGTTTGCTGATTTTTCACTATTCTACTCTGAGCAAATGCTAATTGCAACCGCGGAGCGTTTTTTTGCTTTACTGAAATATTACAAAATAAATTCTTATAAAGCAAAAAAACACCGTCCCCGCGGCAATCGCAATGTCCGCAAAAACAGTGTCCTTAGTGCGCCTTCAGGGGCTCGAACCCTGGACACCCTGATTAAGAGTCAGGTGCTCTACCAACTGAGCTAAAAGCGCATTCCTTATTTGGTTGTGCGTCTGTGTTCTCAACGCAAGAATTATTATATGCAACTCTATACCAAAAGTCAAGGAAATTTTTATAATTTTTTAAAAAATTTTTATTTTTCTTCTTTTTCCCCTTTTTTCGGCGGCATGGAGTCAAGAAATCTTCCGAGTTCTGCGGCGTTTTTCCTGATTTTTTCCATACGTCCTTCCAGTTTTCTGTGTTCGTAATGAAACTGTACGATCGCCATCCTGATGCGGTTGTTTCCTTTTCTGGCTGACATAACATATCTCCCGGAAGTCATATTCCGCAATTGATGTCAAATCAACTGCGGAGATTCTTCCTATATAGTATGCCGATTTATTTCTCAGGTTTACCCTGTTTCGCGATCAGCTTGCAGATTGGATTTCCCATGGAAGAAAATTTCTCTTCATACTCTGTCATTACATTTCCCTCCATCATATCTGCCTGATTATGAAGATCAAAGGTGTGTGCGAGCAGTTTCCAGCCTGCCTCACCGACCTCTTCCAGCGAAAATTCAAACAGTCCTTTGTTATCGGTCTTGAATTCTACCACACCGTCATCCTCCAGAATCTCCTCATAACGTGCAAGGAATTCTCTTGAAGTCAGTCTGCGCTTCGCATGGCGTGCCTTCGGCCACGGGTCTGAGAAATTCAGATATATCTTCTGCACTTCACCCTTTTCAAAAATCTCCGGAAGCAGTCTTGCATCTACGCACATAAATTTCAGATTCGCAAGTTTCTCTCCGGTCTCTTCCAGTCTCTCTCTCTTCTGCAGTGCACGGAGAAGGACACTGTCGTACATTTCAATTCCTACATAGTTGGTCTCTGGATGGAGTTTCGCCATATCCATAAGGAAACGTCCCTTTCCCATTCCAACTTCAATATGGAGTGGCTGGTCTTTCGGAAATACCTCATTCCAGCTTCCTTTATGCTCTGCCGGATTCTGTACAACATAAGGACTTTCTGTGATCGCATCTTTTGCACCTGGTATATTTCTTAATCTCATAAATCTTATTCTCCATTTTTCTTACAGACTTCATACCTGTTCATATCTTACAGTAAAACTTCGTAACTGTGAGAGTACTGAACAGTTACGAAACTTCTTATTATCATACATGGTTTTTATATTTCGAACAAGTACTATTCTTTCTTTTATATAAAGGAGAACTTACTTTTATCTCAATATCTTGTATTTTGTATATTCAATATAAATAATTTACCCATTTTTTATGCAATATATACTAGAATTTTAGTTTCAAAAGGTGTATTATATGGTCAAGTTCCAACAAAAACAGGTCAAAGGAGGGGAAATAATGGAGCAGATACTTAACAAGTTATCTGAAATTGAAACAACCGCCCGGCGTATTATGGAAGATGCTGACCGGACAAAGGCAGCTCTTTCCTCAGAAATGGAACAGCAATGCAGAGATTTCGATGCAGCCCTGGAGCAGAAAACAAATCTGAAAATACAGGAACTTCGCAACAGTCTTGAGAAACAGAAGGATCAAGAACTCACACTTCTCCGCCAGCAGACAGAGAAGGCACTCATAGATCTGGATGCTTATTACAGACAAAACCATCAGCAGCTCTCGGAAGAATTATTCCACAGGCTTCTTGAATGCTGAAAGGAGTGATGCAATATGGGAAATCTCCTTTCCTACAGCGGAATCTCCACCAAGATCCGCGCCATGCAGAGCAAGCTGATAAACGAGGAACAGATTCGTGAGATCCTGGAGCTTTCCAGTATCCCTCAGGTAACAGCCTATCTCAAACGGACACCGGAATATTCCAAAGTCTGGGCTTCCCTGGATGAGGCTTCTACCCATCGAGGACAGCTTGAGAAACTGTTGAAAGCTTCTATCTTTCACAATTTTTCAAAAATATATCAGTTTGCCAACCCGGAACAGCGCAGGTTTCTGGATCTGTATTCCAGACGCTATGAGATCCGCGTGCTGAAGGAGATCATGACCAATCTGTTTGATCACCGCGACACGGATCCCGTCGATGTTTCTCCTTATCGGGAGTTTTTTCGCAGACATTCCCGGCTGGATATTGACCGACTGGTCGCCTGCACCAATATGGAGGAATTTATCAATGCTCTGAAGGGAAATGAATTCTATGGTCCGCTCTCCAGAATCCAGAATCGCGAGAATGCGCTTCTGTTTGACTACGGAATGGCTCTGGACCTGTATTATTTTTCCCTGATCTGGCATGTGCGTAAGAAGCTTTTTTCCGGAAATGATCTCAAGGAGATCACCATGGCCTATGGTGAGAAATTTGACATGCTGAACCTTCAGTTTATTGCCCGGTCCAAGCGCTATTTCAACATGGCACCGGCTGATATTTACGCTCTGCTGATTCCTATGAATTATAAGCTCAAGAAAGAGGAGATCAGGGCTCTTGTGGAAGCCACCTCTTATGAAGAGACCAAAGCTGTTTTCCGCAAAACCTACTACGGCAGGAAATATACTCATATTTCTGCACAGAATATTGAAGAATTTTATAATTATATGCTTCGCACCACTCTGGAAAAAGAAGCTCGCAAGGATCCTTATTCTGTCGCAGTTTTGTACTCCTACCTGTATCACAAAGAACACGAAGTAAACCGTCTGACCATCGCGATCGAATGTGTCCGTTATGGTGTGTCAGCGGAAGAAGCACTTCAGTATATTCGTAACAATTAAAATCCCGGAGGTATTTTACTTTGATTGAAAAAATGAAATTTTTGAGCATCACCGGGCCAAAGGCGGATATTGACAGACTAACCAAAACCTATCTTTCCAAGTATGAGATCCATCTGGAAAGTGCCTTATCTGAGCTCACAGATGTTGCCAATCTGTCACCTTTTCTGGAAATCAACCCTTACAGGGAATACCTGACAGTCATTGACGGTTTTTATGAACAGCTCGACGAATCCGAGAAGACCGTTCCTGAGCCAATGGATATCGAGACGGCTCTCGCCACTGTCAATAAGATCCAGGAACATGCCCGTCTCCTGGAAGAACAGAAGGAGAAGCTCCAGGAAGAACACGCCGGAATGGTGGATTCGCTCAAGATCATCCGTCCCTTCAAAGATCTGGATTACGATATTTCCACGATCCTGAATTTCAAATACATCCATTATCGCTTTGGACGTATCGAAAAACAGTATCTCCAGAAATTTGAGAAATACATTTATGATAATCTGGATACCTTATTTATCAAATGCGGTGAAGATGAACAATATGTCTACGGTGTTTATTTTGTCCCGGAACATGAAGCACACAAGGTGCACGCCGTATACTCTTCCATGCATTTTGAACGTATTTTCGTCCCGGACGACTATCAGGGTACCGCCAGAGAAGCCTTTGAAACGCTTGATAAGCGGCACCGCGACATCCACGCGGGTCTGGATGCCAACAAAGCAGAATATCAGCACTTCCTGAACCGCTGTGCCTCAAAGATTGTTTCTGCAAAAGCAGCCCTGGAATCCTGTTCCAGAAACTTCGATATCCGTAAGCTTGCCGCCTGCACGCAGGGTGAATCCAATACTTTCTATATTCTCTGCGGCTGGATGACGGAAAAGGATGCTCTTGCATTTCAGCAGGATATCCAGAATGATGACAAGATCTTCTGCCTTATAGAAGATCAGCATGCACCTACAAACAAAAAGCCGCCCACAAAGCTTAAAAACCTTAAATTATTCCAGCCATTTGAGATGTATGTCAAAATGTACGGTCTTCCGGCCTACAACGAAATGGATCCGACCTGGTTTGTGGCACTGACCTATTCCTTTATTTTCGGAGCCATGTTCGGAGATGTCGGGCAGGGACTGGTGCTCTTCCTTGGAGGCATCCTTCTCTATAAAACAAAGAAAATGGATCTGGCAGGCATCATAGGATGTGCCGGTGTTTTCTCTGTTTTCTTTGGATTTATGTATGGAAGCTTCTTTGGATTCGAGGATGTTCTGAAAGCCCGGTGGCTGAAGCCTATGAACGCTATGATGGACGTCCCTCTTGTAGGACGGCTGAATGCAGTGTTCGTGATCGCGATCGGTTTCGGAATGTTTATCATTCTGATCTGTATGGTATTTAACATTATCAACTCCATACGAAACAAAAATATCGAAAAAACCTGGTTTGACAGCAATGCTGTTGCCGGTCTTGTATTTTACGGATCTATCGTGCTGACCGTCGGACTGTTTATTTCAGGAAAAAAGCTTCCTGCTGCCGCAGTTCTGGCCATAATGTTCGGAATTCCGCTGATCCTTATGTTCCTGAAAGAGCCTCTCACCAACCTGGTAGAGAAGAAAGCCCAGATCTTTCCGGAACAGAAGGGTATGTTCTTTGTTCAGAGCTTCTTTGAATTGTTTGAAGTTCTGCTGAGCTACCTTTCCAACACGCTTTCTTTCCTGCGTATCGGTGCTTTTGCTGTCAGCCACGCCGCCATGATGGAGGTTGTCCTGATGCTCGCCGGTGCCACAGAAGGAGGAAGCCCCAACTGGATCGTTGTTGTCCTCGGCAACATCTTTGTATGTGCCATGGAGGGCCTGATCGTTGGTATTCAGGTTTTACGTCTGGAATATTACGAGATCTTCAGTCGTTTCTACACAGGAAATGGCCGCGAATTCCAGCCTTTTATGAAGAAAAACAGCAAAACAATGTAGCTGTTCCATACTTCACGGCTGCCTGTTGATATTTCAGGGCAGCTACATCAAATCACAGACTTTAGGAGGATATCACCATGAACATGATCATTCAAATCGTAACCGCAATCGCACTGACACTCAGCATTATCGTACCTTTCGGCTGCTTTTTCCTCGGAGAAAAAAACAAAAAACGCTACAAAAAGTCTCTGATCGCCAACTGTTTCCTCTTCTTCGGCGTTCTTCTTGCGGCAACCGTTGTAAGTTTTGCAGGAACAGCAAGCGTACAGGCTGCATCTTCTGCTGACGGACTTGCTACAGGACTTGGATATCTCGGTGCAGCTCTCGTTACCGGTATTTCCGGTCTCGGATCCGGCATTGCCGTTGCAAGCTCTGCAAGTGCAGCTCTTGGTGCTCTGAGCGAGGACGGTTCCCTGTTCGGTAAATCCATTATCTTCGTAGCCATGGCAGAAGGTATCGCACTCTACGGACTGATCATTTCCTTTATGATCCTTGGTAAGCTTTAACTGTGCGTTGAAACAAGGAGCGGTTTTTATGAAAATGTATCTTATCAGCGATAACGTTGATACCTATACCGGAATGCGTCTGGCAGGCGTTGAAGGTGTCGTCGTCCATGAACGAAAGGAACTGAAGGAAGCCCTGGAATCTGCGATTTCCAATAAAGAGACAGGAATTATCCTGCTCACCGAAAAATTCGGCAGGGAATTTCCTGAGATCATCGATGAAGTCCGCCTTCATCACAAAACGCCTCTGATCATTGAGATTCCGGACAGACACGGCACCGGCCGTAAACCAGATTTTATCACTTCATATGTAAATGAAGCGATCGGATTGAAATTATAATTACTGTAAGCAGCAACAACTACAGGCAGGTGAAAAGTATGACAATAGATGAAAAGCTGCAGCATTTTTACGAGGTCTCCCTGGATGAGGCCCGTGAAGATGCCGCCAGAGCCATCCAGGACCACAAGGACTATCTCCAGAAGGTTCTGGAGGAACATAAACAATCCAGAATCCAGACTGCAGAGGCAGAAGTCAAAGCAGAAACAGAACATGTACGAAGAGAAGTAAACAAGGCTCTTTCTTCTGAGCAGATCACACTTAAACGAAACTGGTCTCTCAAACAAAACGAGTTAAAGGAAACACTTTTTGCAGAAGTTAAAAACAGGGTGCAGCAGTTTACTGCGACTCCTGAATATCAGGACTATCTCTGCCGTCGTATCCGGGAAGCCAAAGACTTTGCGGAAGATGATGAAATTCTGATTTTTCTTTCTTCCAATGACAAAGAGCTTCTGGATTCCCTTACAGCCAGAACAGGCTGTCCTCTCCAGGTTTCTTCCGAAAACTTTCTCGGAGGGATCCGTGCTGAGATTCCGGCAAAAAACATCCTGATCGACAACTCTTTTTCTGCGAATCTGGCAGCCATGCACAAAGAATTCAAATTTGACGGAGGACTGAATCATGAGTAGAACAGGTATTATTTACGGTGTCAATGGTCCCGTCATTTATCTGAAAGGCGATCCCGGATTTAAGATTTCTGAGATGGTCTATGTCGGAAAGGACAATCTTGTCGGCGAAGTTATCGGACTGAAAAAGGGCATGACTACTGTCCAGGTTTTTGAGGAGACCACAGGGCTCCGTCCGGGAGAGACTGTCACCGGCACCGGCGATGCCATCTCCGTTCTTCTCGGACCTGGTATCATCCACAACATTTTTGACGGTATCCAGCGTCCACTGGAAGAGATTGCAAAGTCCTCCGGCAAATATATTTCCCGTGGTGTCAGTGTAGACTCTCTCGACACACAGAAGAAATGGTCTGTTCATATGACCGTAAAGGAAGGTGACATCGTTCATCCGGGTACGATCATTGCAGAAACGCAGGAAACGGCTTCTATTCTTCACAAATCCATGGTTCCACCGGATATCCAGGGAGGAACTGTTGTCAACGTTGTTCCGGACGGTGATTATACGATCCTGGAACCTGTCGTAACACTTCTTTTGGATGACGGAAGCACCAGAGATCTGGCCCTCGCCCAGAAATGGCCGATCCGTATTCCAAGACCGACACATCTTCGCTATCCGGCAAGTGTTCCGCTTGTCACCGGTCAGCGTATTCTTGATACACTTTTCCCTATCGCCAAGGGCGGTACTGCTGCTGTCCCGGGTGGTTTCGGTACAGGAAAAACCATGACGCAGCACCAGATCGCCAAATGGTCTGATGCAGATATCATCATCTATATCGGATGTGGAGAGCGTGGAAACGAAATGACACAGGTTCTTGAGGATTTCAGTAAGCTGATCGACCCAAAATCCGGAAACCTGATGATGGACCGTACCACTCTGATCGCCAACACCTCCAATATGCCGGTTGCAGCACGTGAAGCATCCATCTACACCGGTGTTACCCTCGCCGAATACTACCGCGATATGGGATATGACGTAGCGATCATGGCCGATTCTACCTCCCGATGGGCTGAGGCTCTTCGAGAATTATCCGGCCGTCTGGAAGAAATGCCTGCCGAGGAAGGCTTCCCGGCTTATCTTGCCTCCAAGCTTTCCGCTTTTTATGAAAGAGCCGGCATGATGCAGAACCTGAACGGAACCGAGGGCTCTGTCTCCATTATCGGTGCAGTTTCTCCTCAGGGCGGCGACTTCTCAGAACCAGTCACCCAGAATACCAAACGTTTCGTCCGCTGCTTCTGGGGGCTTGACAAATCACTGGCCTATGCACGACATTTTCCGGCGATCCACTGGCTGACCAGCTACAGTGAATATCTGGAGGACCTGGCTCCATGGTACCGGACTCATGTTTCCCCGAAATTTGTTTCTGACCGCAACCAGCTCATGGCCATCCTCAATCAGGAGAGCTCCCTGATGGAGATCGTTAAGCTGATCGGAAGCGATGTACTTCCGGACGACCAGAAACTGACACTTGAGATTGCAAGAGTTATCCGTCTGGGATTCCTTCAGCAGAACGCATTCCACCAGGAAGACACCTGCGTTCCGATGGAAAAACAGTTCAAAATGATGGAAACCATCCTCTATCTGTACGAAAAATCCAAGGCACTCATCAACAGAGGCATGCCTGTTTCTGTTCTGAAAGAGGACAATATTTTTGAACGTATCATTTCCATCAAATACGATGTACCAAACAATGAACTGGACAGATTTGACCAGTACAAACAGGATATCGACACATTCTATGACAAAGTATTAGAGAAAAACGGCTGACAGGAGGGACTTTTTTATGGCAATCGAATATCTGGGATTAAGCGAGATAAACGGCCCTCTGGTAGTTCTGGAAGGGGTAAAGAACGCATCCTATGAAGAAATCGTAGAATTTCATATGAATGACGGGACACAGAAGATTGGCCGTATCGTAGAAATTTATGAGGACAAGGCGGTTATCCAGGTTTTTGAGGGAACCGACAATATGTCCTTAAGCAACACTCATACACGCCTTACAGGACATCCGATGGAGATCGGTCTTTCCGAAGAAATCCTCGGCCGAACGTTCAACGGTATCGGACAGCCGATCGACGGACTGGGCGAGATCACACCGGAGGTAAGTCTGAACATCACCGGACTTCCTCTGAATCCTGTCAAACGTGAATATCCACGAAACTATATCAATACAGGAATCTCCGCGATCGATGGTCTTACTACCCTGATCCGCGGACAGAAGCTTCCTATTTTTTCCGGAAATGGTCTTCCTCACGATAAGCTTGCCGCACAGATCGTACAGCAGGCATCTCTTGGAGATGACTCTGACGAAGATTTTGCAATTGTATTCGCCGCAATGGGTGTCAAATATGACGTTGCAGAATTTTTCCGCCGTACCTTTGAAGAAAGCGGCGCCTCTGACCATGTAGTTATGTTTTTGAACCTTGCCAATGACCCGGTTGTAGAGCGACTTCTGACACCGAAGATCGCGCTGACTGCTGCTGAATATCTTGCCTTCGAAAAAGGCATGCATATCCTGGTCATCCTGACAGATATCACCTCTTTCTGCGAGGCAATGCGAGAGGTTTCTTCCTCCAAGGGTGAGATTCCTTCCCGTAAAGGTTATCCTGGTTATCTGTACAGTGAACTGGCAACTCTCTACGAACGTGCCGGTATTGTACAGGGTGGATCCGGTTCTGTCACACAGATCCCGATCCTGACCATGCCGAACGACGATATCACACATCCTATTCCTGACCTTACCGGTTATATCACCGAAGGACAGATCGTTCTGGACCGTCAGCTTCACGGACAGGCTATCTATCCGCCGATCAATGTACTTCCATCTCTCTCTCGTCTGATGAAGGACGGTATCGGTGAAGGCTTTACAAGAGAAGATCATCAGGACGTTGCAAACCAGCTTTTTTCCTGCTATGCAAAGGTTGGTGATGCAAGAGCCCTCGCTTCTGTTATCGGTGAGGACGAGCTCTCTCCTCTGGATAAACGTTATCTGGTATTTGGAAAGGCTTTTGAGGCAGAGTTTGTCGGACAGTCCGAGACCGATAACCGAAGCATCACCGAGACTCTGGATAAGGGCTGGGAACTCCTCGGACTGCTTCCGAAGGATGAACTTGACCGTATCGACACTAAGATTCTGAATAAGTATTACAAAGAAACGGTTCGTTAAGGGGAGGTGACGTTTTATGGATCCTAATACCTTCCCCACCAAGGGAAATCTCATTCTCGCCAAAAACTCTCTTGCTCTCTCCCGTCAGGGTTTTGAGTTGATGGACAAGAAACGTAACATTCTGATCCGGGAAATGATGGAATTGATCGAGCAGGCCAAGGATATCCAGTCTCAGATCGATGTTACCTTCCGTGCCGCTTATGCGGCTCTTCAGAAGGCCAATATGGAGCTTGGTATCGCTTTTGTCGAACAGGTGTCTTACACAGTGCCTGTGGAAAACTCCATACGAATCAAAACCAGAAGCGTCATGGGTACGGAAATCCCGCTTGTAGAATATGATAAACAGACGACCAACACACCGACATACGCTTACTACAGCACCAGGATGTCACTGGATGAGGCAAAAGCCGCCTTCGAAAAGGTAAAAGAACTTTCCATCCAGTTATCCGGCATCGAAAATGCCGCGATCCGTCTGGCTGCAAACATCAAAAAGACACAGAAACGTGCCAATGCTCTCAAAAACATCACAATCCCCAAATATGAGGCTCTGACCAAAGACATTCAGAATGCTCTTGAAGAAAAGGAACGAGAGGAATTTACACGACTTAAAGTGATCAAACGAATGAAGCAAAACTCATCCGCACGATAAGAGAAGCCCACTCCATAAATATGCGAGTGGGCTTGTTTATTTTCTGTATTGTCAGATAATTATAGTTTGAAACCTTTAAATTATCCTTTTGTCCGAAAAACTTTCCAATATTTTCACTATGAAAATGTCAATAGAATTTACCTGGTTTTTTCCTGTTTTTATCAATTTTATCATTATTGACCAAAACATCTGTTTCTTTTTATTTTATGTAAATCTGGTATTCCACATCTTATTTTGGTGGATAATGTGGATAACTTTGTGCATAACTCAGTTTTCCAGTAAAATCAACCTTTTATGAATGTGGATAACTTTTGCACCAAAATCGACATTATCCACATTTTTCGACAAGTTTTGTGCAATCTGCCAGACCACTGATTTCTATTGTTTTTCTTCCTCAAAATTACTGTCACACATCTTTTTACCGCTTTAATACACTGACATTTATTCCTCCCTGATTTTTCGACTCACATCGAAAAAAAGCCCGCGGAGCTTACGTTCCGGGGCTTTATCTTTGATAGACAGTTTGTAACTATTCAGCAGGTAGTTTTTCGTATATTTTATTTCACATAGGTTCCGACTCCAACTGGTGTATCGTAATTGTAATCTGTGATCACGATTCCTTTATTGGAGTTCAGCGCGTGGACAACTTTGCCATCGCCGATATAGAGAGCAACGTGGTTGATTCCACCTGCTCCGTAAAATACCAGATCGCCTGTCTCCATCTGGCTGATATCTTTTTTCTGGGATGCTTCGTACTGAGCTGCTGCCACTCGCGGAAGCTCATATCCGAACTCTTTGAAGACTGACATTACAAATCCGGAGCAGTCCGCACCGTTTGTCAGGCTTGTACCGCCATAGACGTATGGGTTTCCTACGAACTGAACAGCGAACTGTGCAATATTTTCTCTGTGTTCCACACGCGCCTGCTCTGCCTTGCGAGCTTCTTCCTCCGCTTTCTTTCTGACCGCTTCCTGTGCTTCTTCGCGGATCTTTGTAGTCTCTTCCTTGATCTCCTGCGCTCTGCGCTCTACTTCACGGGCATCGATCACTTTCTGGGCTGCCTGTTTCTTTTCCTGGTAATCCTGTGCCTGATTCTGCGCCTGCGCTACGATCTGGTTTGCGATCGCACTGATATCACCAGTCTGAGTATCATCACTTCCATCGCTGAACAGCCCGTCACTGAAATCCGCTGCGGAAACACCAGTTAAAGTCATAGAAGTTACACACACACCTAACAATACTGCTGTAATTTTTTTTAACATTGAACTCTCCTTTTTCATTCCTGTTCACATTAGATTCCGCCGTTGATTGCTGCTCTGTTCCCTGAAAAAAATAAAACAGATAACTCACGGCCACAGTCAATTGCGTATGTTACCATGAATTTACCTGTTTTGTCAAATTTTATTACAATTTTGTTACATTGGCATAAATTAAAGTCTTCTTAAAAACTCGTGATACTTTTGCTTTACTTCTCTTTGTCTGGCCTCGCTTATAGGAAGAACTGCATTGTTTTCCATCTCAACTCTGTCCGGATGATATCTGCATATTCCGTGAGGATTTACCAGATATGACTGATGGATCCGGATAAAAGGACAACTGCCCTGTTCCAAATCCTTTTCTATTGTACCAAGCCTTCCATAGAAAGTATCGCTTCCCTCCTTTCCATGAAGGATGATCTGCCTTCTGTGGCTTTCAAGGTACAGAATATCCCTGAAAGGAATACGAAATGTCGCATGTCTGCTTGAATAAGTAAAATAGTGTAAATGTCTCTGTATACGCTCCAATGCCCGGGTAAAATATTCTTCGAACTTTTCTTCGTCCAACGGCTTTTTAAGGTATCGAAAAGGCTCTGTTTCAAACATTTCCGTAAAATATGTCTCATGAGAGGTTACGTAAATTACAAGTACTTCCGAAAGCTTCTTCTTTACCTCCCAAACTGTATATATCCCATCGCTTTTTCCCATTTCAACATCCATGTATACAAGGTCATAAAAACTATCATTGAAAACAGCCTGCCGAAAACTTTCCCCGTCTGAAAATACTTCTGTATCCAGCCGGACACCTTTCTGCTTTCCATAATCCAGAATTTTTTCTTCCAATGCTGCTGCAAACTGCACATCATCATCACATACCGCAATATTTATCATAATACGTCTCTCCCCTCAGTTTTATTTTCTACCCTGGGAAGCATCACAGACGCCTGAAAAATCCCATTTTCCACATTTGTGTAAATACTTCCCTGACATTCCTCTACCGCACGTTTTACTGATAATAATCCCATTCCATGACCCTCTTCGTTTTTAGTAGTAAGAAAATGGCCTCCCTTTTTCATTAAGCTTTGTTCCATACATGGATTCTTGATCAAGATGAAAAGATTATCTACTTTCAGCATCATTTCCAAATAAATCCGTCTTTCCTCTTCCTTTAATTTTTGTGTCCCTTCAATAGCATTGTCCAATAAATTCCCAATAATAATACACAAATTATCTTCCGGCCATTTCAGATCAAAAGGAATCGCTATTTCAGCCTGAAAATCAATATTAAGTGATTTCATGTAGGGAATTTTATAATTGATCAGTCCGTCGACCAATATGTTTCCACTATTTACAATTCCCTGATGGGACAATCCTCTGGAGTTCAGCAATTCATCTATGTATTTACAGACTTCCTCATCCTTCTTCTGACGGATCAGCTCTTCCATATAAATCAAATGATTTTTCATGTCATGTTTCAAAAGACGAAATTCCTTCACAGCCTCTTCTCTTTCAGAAATCTGAACGCGATAAGCTTCCACCTGCGTCTGGTAAACCATATTACATGTCTCCAATTCAGCCTTCTCACCCAGACCTTCGTAAATTTTAATAATGATAATTGACATAATTATCATCATTATAGCAATAAACAAAGCATAATACCCATACTCTTTATCTTGCAAATTCCAATAAATCCTAAAAGCTCCATAATCAATAATCAACGTTTCTAGTCCCAAGAAAATCAAGATAAGCCAATTTTGACTTCCAATCTTTCTATTATATTTAATCTTTAAAAACTTAGAAA
This sequence comes from Blautia sp. MSK17_66, assembly GCF_020538025.1. Taxonomy (NCBI): domain Bacteria; kingdom Bacillati; phylum Bacillota; class Clostridia; order Lachnospirales; family Lachnospiraceae; genus Blautia; species Blautia sp. MSK17_66. The sequence continues at coordinate 3,484 of NZ_JAJBNQ010000022.1, read as the reverse complement.
CAATAGTTATTATAAGCGTAAATACACACCATTCCAAAATCATTCCCAAATCAAATAATTTAGAGTCAAAAGCCTCTTTTGCATATAATATATAAAATAAAGATATTACAAAATACTCACATACCAGAGCCATCATACTCCATATCACCGTATGAAGAAAAAGCTCTGTGTATTTTCCTCTATAAACCAAAAATATAAAAAATAAATTTGTTAAAAACATTATCGTAATATTTTCATACACTCCCATATTAGGAATAAAGTACGTAATAACATAAAACAATACTACAATAATAATATTTTTTTTGCTTATCTCTCGAAATTTTTTTTCAAAGACTGCGCCCATATAAACTGTCAAGCAATAATACCTTAATACAAAACTAATAATATTCGTGTATTCAAACATCTCTTTCAGTTATCTCCTTCATTTTATATATGCTATTTGCAGAAAGAAAAGCAAAATTTAACTTTAATTATATTTTTATCGATATTTCTGTATTTTTGCACAAATTTATATATAATCTTTTATACTTCAAGAAAGGAATTTTAATATCATGAGATTCTTAAAAAACACATTAACCTCTCTTATCGTTCTTAGTATATTTTTTTACACAAATTGTATGGGATTTTTCCATGACAATATCCCACCAGATAATCTGGATCAATGGCTTCTCCAAAAGCGTAAACACTATGATTGATTCCTTACTACGCAAATTGGAAATCCCGGAAAATGATCTTCCCTATTACCAATACGGGATTGTCTCTCTTCTGGAGCTCATTAGTGTTCAGTTTCCAATGTCATTTAGTTAGCATCGTGTATCTAAAATGGTTGACAAACACATCAGAATGTGCGGTCGCTTTCGGTACTGATTGTTTTCAGAAGTAACGAAAGCGGCCTCTTGAATTAGTAATATATTACTTTTTCAAGGAGACACACCATTATGATCCATCAAAAAATCAAAGATCTGTTTGAGTTATCTGTAGAACAAATTTGTTCTAATATTTCGGATTATTCCATTCATCCGGACATTGATTTCCAAAGGAATCGAAAGCTCTCACCGCAAAAACTTATTTCGTTTCTCGTTTCGCAGGGTTCTTCATCCACAAAAGTTGAAATGCTGGACTTTTGGGGATTGGATGCTTCTTCCATGCCTACTTCTTCCGCTCTTAATCAGCAGCGGCAAAAGCTGAAACCGGCTGCCCTAGAAGCTGTGTTCAAACATTTTAATTCATCTGCCACGGCATTGCTCCCCAATATTTTAAGCGATGACAAATACCGCTTTCTGGCTGCCGATGGTTCGACCTGCACTTATTTCAGTACACCCTCTTTCTCATCAGCTGACTATTATTGCTCACCCGGAAATTCCATCAGAGGAGTCTACAGCATGCATCTGAATGCTTTTTATGATCTTACAACACACACCTATACGGACGCCCTGATTCAGCCTGTCCATTGTAAAAATGAATTTGGTGCTTTCTGTGACATGGTTGACCGCCATGAGATCCTAGAAGGAAGAAAGAATGTCTATATTGGTGACCGTGGCTATTGTTCTTACAACAACATGGCACATGTGATGGAACAAAATCAGTTCTTTCTGTTCCGTACCAAAGATATCCACTCCAAAGGATTAGTTGGCAATTTCGACTTCCCGGAAGAAGAATCTTTTGATATTGACGTCCGGGTTACCCTGGTTCGGAGCCATTCCAAAAAAGTCCCTGTTAATCCTGAAACCTACAAACGTTTTGTGGATCAGGCTTCCACTTTTGATTACATTGATTATGGCAGTACTGACACCTATGAACTTGCATTTCGGATTATAAGATTTCCTCTCAGCGAGTCAACCTATGAATGCATTGTTACGAACCTACCACATAATGAATTTCCACCGGAACGTATCAAGGAGATCTACTACACCAGATGGGGAATTGAATCTTCTTTTAGAAAGCTGAAATACACGATAGAACTAAGCAATTTTCATTCTTATAAGTCACAATATATTGAACAGGAGATATGGGCAAAACTCATTGCCTATAACATCACGGAAACCTTGATAAACTGTACAGTACTGGAAACACATGACACAAAACATGAATATAAAGTCAATTTTACAATAGCTGCACATATCTGCAGAGTCTTTCTCCGTCTGACCACGGAGAAAGACCAATATGATGTGATGTCTCTATTGCAAAGAGAATTGATCCTTATCCGAAATGACCGCCAATACCCAAGGCTTCAAACAGCTCATTTCAGGAAACCACGATACTTCATATATCGGGCTGCATAAACATCTTTATCATTATAACCCTTTGAAAGACAGATGTGCAATCTGTCTTTTTGTCGTACCATAAATAGCAGGATAATCTCCAGATTAACCCGTATTGTGGTTGTAGAAACATGACCACTGCTTTATCCTAAAAAAGTTCACTCCTCTTTATGGCTAACTAAATGACATTGCCTGCTGAATAGTTACAAGAATTATTTGTTTTCTATAAGACAATTTCATACATTATTTCAAGCAAAATCCTCCAGTATCGACAGGAACAAAATCCCTTAATATCCTGTCTGATGAGATGCCAAATTCCCTGCATATTTCAATCAGCACTTCTATGGGACAACTCCTGTTCCCCTTTTCTATATTATTGTAATAAGAATAAGAAATCCCAAGTATATCGGCCATTTCAGGCTGAGATATATTGCGCTGCACCCGTTCCTGACGTATGCGATAACCTATTAATACCGCATATTCTTTTTCCATCAGTTTTCCTCCTGATCAGTTTTATTTTCTACCCTGGGAAGCATCACAGACGCCTGAAAAATCCCATTTTCCACATTTGTGTAAATACTTCCCTGACATTCCTCTACCGCACGTTTTACTGATAATAATCCCATTCCATGACCCTCTTCGTTTTTAGTAGTAAGAAAATGGCCTCCCTTTTTCATTAAACTTTGTTCCATACATGGATTCTTGATCAAGATGAAAAGATTATCTTTTTTCAGTATCATTTCCAAATAAATCCGTCTTTCCTCTTCCTTTAATTTTTGTGTCCCTTCAATAGCATTGTCCAATAAATTCCCAATAATAATACACAAATTATCTTCCGGCCATTTCAGATCAAAAGGAATCGCTATTTCAGCCTGAAAATCAATATTAAGTGATTTCATGTAGGGAATTTTATAATTGATCAGTCCGTCGACCAATATGTTTCCACTATTTACAATTCCCTGATGGGACAATCCTCTGGAGTTCAGCAATTCATCTATGTATTTACAGACTTCCTCATCCTTCTTCTGACGGATCAGCTCTTCCATATAAATCAAATGATTTTTCATGTCATGTTTCAAAAGACGAAATTCCTTCACAGCCTCTTCTCTTTCAGAAATCTGAACGCGATAAGCTTCCACCTGCGTCTGGTAAACCATATTACGTGTCTCCAATTCAGCCTTCTCACCCAGACCTTCGTAAATTTTAATAATGATAATTGACAT